>JAWWOL010000249.1:0-4110 GCA_033851695.1 Frankiales bacterium | reverse complement strand
CCCGGCCACGGAGCACAGCCTGATCGAGCCGCTGCGCGAGTTGCTACGCGGGCGGACAGCGTTGGTGGCCAGTCACTCCGATGCGGTACTGGGTCTTTCGGACTATGTGATCACCCTCGACGGCGGAGACCTCCATGCCTGAGCTCGCGTCCCCCCTCCGGGTGAAGCCGGCGGCCGCCCGGCTGGTGATCGGGCTGTTGCTGGCCATGACCGCGGCGCTGGCGTCCGCTGCTCTGATGGGCCTGGCCGGCTGGTTCATCGTCAAGTCAGCCCAGACCGGCCTGTCCAGCACGTCGGGGTTCTCCTGGCTCTATCCCAGCGCAGGGGTCGAGGCGTTGGCGGTCATTCGCACCGCGACCCGTTACGGCGAACGACTGTCCACGCATCGGTCGACGTTGGAACTGCTGGCCCAGGTCCGTACGCGGCTGTTCGCCTCGGCGACGCGACTGCCGATGGCGAAGCTGCGATCCCTGCGCAGCGGTGACCTGCTCGACCGGGTCCAAGCTGACGTCGACACCCTCGACCGGTACGTGCTCGCTGTCGCGGTCCCAGCCGTTGTGTGCACTGTCGTCGGCGCCGCCAGCCTGACGGTACTGACGATCGTGCGCCCCTTCTTCGGCGCGGCGGCCGGCGGCCTGCTGATCCTCGCGCTGGCCACGAACCTGACGATGGAGCGAGGGAGTCGTCGTCTCGGCGGGGAGCTGGCGCTGGACCGATCCGCAGCCCGGTCACGCCTCATCGAGGCGATCGAGGGCCGGGCCGAGCTGGCCGCGTACGGCGCGCGCGAGCTCGCGTACGACGAGCTCCGCGACCGCTTCGCGGCGCTGAATGTCCCCGCACGGCGGCTGTCGGCCAGGAACGCCGACGGGCAGGCCGTGATCGCGATCGCCGCCGGGCTGGCCGTCGCCGCGATCCTGGCCGCCGGGACAACCGGCCAGCGGCCACTGGACTCGGCGGTGCTCGCCTTCGCCGCGCTCCTCGCACTGGCCTTGTTCGATGCCGCGAAAACGATCGGCTCGATCGGCCAGGAGGCCGGCCGGGCCCGCGCGGCCTGGCACCGGCTGCGCGAGCTGACCGGCCCGGCCCGAGCTGCCGGGCGCGACCAGGAGTCGACCGGCGACCGTGTCCCGGCACCACGGCGAGGCGGCGCGGTGGGCGGCGCGCCGGTCGCGGCCGACATCGTCGTCCGCTTGCTGTCCGCCGGATTTGGGACGAGTCCGGTGCTCGAGCTTGACCACTTGCACATCGCCGCGGGCAGCTTCGTCGTTCTGTCCGGGCACTCGGGTGCCGGAAAGACGACGCTGCTGTCCGTGCTTGCGGGCGAGCAACCAGCCATGACCGGCACGGTCCGCGTCGGCGGAGTCGATCCGTACGCCCTGAGCTACGAGGAGCGCAGCGGCTCCCTCACCCTGGTCGAGGCAGACAGCGGCGTCCTTGGCGGCACCATCGAGGACAACCTGCGCCTGGCCCGTCCGGAGGCCACCGAAGCCGAGCTCGAGCAGGCCCTGTGCGTCGTGGTCCTCTGTGGCTCCGTCGAGCGTTCGACCCAGGTCGGACCAGCAGGCAGTTACCTGTCCGGTGGCCAGCGCCGCCGACTCGCCCTGGCCCAGGCCTACCTTCGCCATCCGCGGCTGATGTTGCTCGACGAGCCAACCGAGGGCCTCGACGACGCGACCGCCGCGCAGTTGTTGGCCAATCTGCGGGCGGCGCTACCGGCCACGACGATTGTGGCAGCAATCCACGGACGCAACGCCGACTACCTGACGCCGCATGCCGATCGAGTGATCCAGCTCGCCGACGGCCGGGTCGCGACTGACCGGGTCAGGTGAGTCCTTGCCTCCGACCCGGTCGGCGTTGGCGGCCGGACGACCAGATCCACGAGCCCCACGAGTAGATACCGGTGTCGCTGCTGCTCAAGCGAGCCGGGGTCGCGGCCACCTGCGGGACGCGTTCGCCACTCTCGGCGATCGGCGGCCCGAAGCGCTGACGCCCGGGGCAACCTGCACCGGCGCTGCGGCGTCTCCGAGGCATGCGTTCCGCGGGACTAGTCGTGTTGTTGCTGATCGGCGGCTGCGCCTCGGCACCCGCGGCCACCCAGGTCGCGGCCGGTACGCCCTCGGTCTCAGCGGTCGCCACCGTTCCTGCGTCGCCCACGACGACCGCAGCGACGTCGGCACTCCCTGCGTCTGCAGTGCCGTCCGCGAGGTACCAGTCGGCCGCCGTCGCGGCCGGTGCCGTGCCCTGGGCGGACCTGCCGTACCACTCGCCGGTCGGCCAGCGCCCTCCCACGGGGGCTCCCCCGTGGTGCACCGCGGCGCAACTGTCCCTCGCGCCTTCCTCCGGCGCGGACGGGGCCGCCGACATGTACTTCTTCGACTTCCCGCTCACCGCCCGACCCGGTGTGCGCTGCAGCCTGCAGGGCTACCCGGTCGTCCACGTCAGCGACGCCGACCACACCTGGTCTGTCACGAGCGTGCCGTCGAGCGACTTTGCCGTGACACCAGGCGGAGTCCTCGACCCGAGCCATCCCACCACCGTTGAGTTCCGGTGGGTGCTCACTGACGCGGACGGCTATGCGATCAACGCCGACACGGGTCGACTGACGGTGACGTTCGACCTCCCGCACGGTGGTGGCCGGCTCACCACCGACCTCGACATGACCTGGCACAAGACAAGTCCAGGCGGACCACTGCGGATCGGCCGGATCATCGCAGAGCCGCTCTCAGCAACGCCTCCGGCTGTTTACGGCGGCACGTACGCGAACGGGCTGTCCGCCACCGTGCGTCTGACGAGCCGCACCATACGGGCGGGGTCCGTGCTCACGTACCAGGTGTGGCTCTCCGGCCCGGGCTCCCTTGACCCGTGCGTGGGCTACCGCGAGAAGCTCGACGAGTGGAAGACCGGCCTCATCGTCGCCACCGAGGACCACGAGCTCAACTGCACCACAGCATCAGTTCCGACATACGGTCGACTGTTCACGATGAAGATCCGGGTGCCGGCGTCAGTGCCATTGGGCACCCTGCTCACCCCGATCTGGCAGACCGACGCAGCAGGCGGCTATCCCCAGTCAGCCCAGACCGCTGACTCGGTCACCGTGACCGGCTGACGCTCGCTTCTTCTGACGATCGGCGCCTGCGACGACACACCGTCGGCCTGCCAGCCCAGCCCGGACGTCAGCGGCTCACGTCGACCCCGAGAGCTGCCGGACCGCATCATCGATCGGGACGCTGTCCTGCTCGACCGGCTCCATGAAGAGGCGCGCCCTGGAGATCAGCCCGTCGTCGTCAAGGCCCATGACGGTGACCCCCTTCATGAGGAAGGGCGACCCGTCGCCGTGGGTGCCGTGCCACACCCATTCGGCCCAGCACTCCGAGGCTGCGGTCGTCTCCGCGACCACGTCCACCTGGAGGTCAGGCACGCCGCGGAACATTGCGCTCCAGTTGGCGACGACCTGCTCCGGGCCACCGAAGCCGCGGTTCGGGTGCACCGGCTGCTCGCTGCGGTAATCCGGAGCGAACAAGGCCGCCATCGCGTCGAGATCATGCCTGTTCACCGCGTCGCGGAGACGCGCGATCGTGGGATTCATACCGGCCTCCCTGTGTACCGACCGTGCCAGGCACTCACAAGCGCGGCGCGGCGTCAAGGCCTTCCGGTACGGCGGAACAGTTGCGCGCCAGTAGGCAGTCCAGCAGCCAGCAAGCCGCGGGCAGCACCACCGCGGAGGCCCGTTGGCGCCGGCCTCCCATCGAGCACGCCGTCGCCAGCCGATCCCAGGTTGCGACGAGCCGGGCCACCAGCCAGGTGGACCGGAGACTGCACCTACCGCCCTTCCGCGGTTGGCACCAGACCGGTCCAGCGGCTGAGGCTGGCCACGGCGGACACCGCACTGTCAGGAACGCCGCGCGCTCGAGCCATCCGGCGCGGACGCGTGGGACACGACGACGTCCTGAGCGGACGACGCGACGGTGTCGTCGGACCAGCAGTGGATCAGTTGAGCCCGGGTCAAACGCCGCCGGGACAGCACCGGCCGACCTCCTCGGATTGGGGAGGTCGGCTGGCGCCGCCCGGTCAGGCGGCGGAGCCCGCCAGCAGGTGCGCGGCATCGTCCAC
>JAWWOL010000171.1:0-2671 GCA_033851695.1 Frankiales bacterium | reverse complement strand
CGCCGTCGAGGACTGCCGGCACGTGTCGACCCGGTTGGAGCGGGCCCTGTTAGGCGCCGGTCGGACGGTGGTGCGGGTGCCGCCAAAGCTGATGGCGTTGACCCGCCAGTCCGCGCGCACCCGCGGCAAGAGTGACCCGATCGACGCGTTGAACATCGCCCGGGCCGCGGCCCGTGAACCGGATCTGCCGCGGGCGGAGCACACCCACGCCAGCCGCACCATCAAGCTGCTGGTCGATCACCGGGAAGATCTGGTACGCAACAGGACTGCCATCCAGAGCAGGGTGCGCTGGTTGCTGCACGAACTCGACCCGGCCATCGACCCGAAGCCGCGTGGGCTGGACAGCCTCTCCGAGCTCGACCGGGTCCGCGAGCTGGTGGCGGCGTTGCCGCTCACGGCGGAAACAGCGGTGGTGGTCCGGATCGTCCTGGAGCAGCTCGAGGACATCCGCCAGCTCACCGTGCGGGCCAAGGCGCTGGAGAAAGAACTTCGCCGACCTGGTCGCGGTGCAGGCGCCGCAGCTGCTCTCCCTGGCCGGCTGCGGAGTGTTGACCGCCGCGAAGATCGTCGGAGAGACCGCGAACCCGGCACGATTCCGCTCCGAGGCCTGCTACGCGATGCACGCCGGTGTCGCCCCGATCCCCGCGAGCAGCGGGCGCACCCAACGCAACCGGCTGGCCCGCGGCGGCAACCGGCAGCTCAACGCCGCGTTCCACCGCATCGCAGTCACCCAGGCCCGATTGGACTGCCCAGGACGGGACTACTACCTGCGTCGCAAGAATGAGCACCAGGACAGCACCATGGAGGCCCTGCGGGTCATGAAACGCAAGATCGCCAGGACCGTCTACACGCTCCTGAACCACCCCACCCACAACGCGACGGCTAGCCAGCCGCTCGCGGCTTGACATAGGAGCAACTCATGACGATCGCCGGTGCGCGGGTCACGCTGGTGCCGGTCGGCCCGGAGCACGTCGCCGACCTGCGCCGCATCCGACGTACGCCCGAGGTCGCTTCCCGCTGGTACGACGTCGAGCGCGAGCCGGACTGGCCCTTCGACGACGAGGACAGCACCGGCTTCGCGATCGTGTACGCGGACCGGGTCGTCGGCTTCATCCAGTACTACGAGGAGGTCGAACCGCACTACCGGCACGCCGGCATGGACATCCTCGTCGACCCGGCGTTCCACAGCCGTGGCATCGGCCGGGACGCGGTCGCCACGTTGGCCCGGCACCTGATCGACGACCGCGGTCACCACCGGCTGGTCATCGACCCGGCGGCGGACAACCAGGCCGCGATCCGCTGCTACAGCGCCGTCGGCTTCAAGCCGGTCGGCATCCTGCGGCAGCAGGAGCAGGACGCCGACGGCGGCGGCTGGCACGACGCGCTGATGATGGACCTGCTCGCGAGCGAGCTCAAAAGGCCCGGTTGACCTGATCACCGTGGAACATCACCCGAGCTCCAGGTCGAGTGATGGCCCACAGCGAGCCGGCGGGCGGGCTCAGGCCTGGTTGTTGTTGCGCGGGTCACCGTGGCAGCGCTTGTACTTCTTGCCCGAGCCGCACGGACACGGCCCGTTGCGGGTGGGTTCGGCGCCGACCGCCTGGCCAGGGTTGTTGTGACCCGGCTCGCCTGCGGCGAGGGCTGACTTCGGCCCCGCGCCGGAGGAGCGGACCACCCCGCCGTCGCCATCGATCGTCGGGGCAGAGTAGGACAAGTTGGTCTGCCGGCGGGCGGACGAGAGCTCCTTGGGCAGCACGTCGGCGACCGTGCGGATCGGCCTGCGGGAGCCGGCCGCCTTCGCCGCCTCGTCCTCGTCCGCGGCGTCGACCGTCAGCGGAGCCGCGGAGGCCACCGGCGTCGGCTCGACGCCCTCGGCCTCGACCTCCTCCGGCAGCAGCCCGCGCAGCTCGCCCTCGGTGATCTGGAGCTGGCCGTCGGGGCCGGTCTCGTCGGCACCGGCCTCGGGCTCGAAGGCGTTGACCTCGACCTCGAGGTTGAACAGGAAGCCGACCGACTCCTCCTTGATCGCCTCGAGCATCGCCTGGAACATCGTGAACGCCTCGCGTTGGTACTCGACCAGCGGGTCACGCTGACCCATCGCGCGCAGGCCGATGCCCTCCTGCATGTAGTCCATCTCGTAGAGGTGCTCGCGCCACTTGCGGTCGAGGACCGACAGCAGCACCCGGCGCTCGAGCTCGCGCATGACCTCGGAGCCCAGCGACTCCTCCCGGGTGGCGTAGGCCAGCCGGGCGTTCTCGGTGAGCGTCTCGACCAACAGGTCACGGTCGAGGTCGTGCCGGTCAGCGGCGACGTCGTCGATCGACAGGGTGATCGGGTAGAGGGTCTTGAGCGCCGTCCACAGCTGCTCGAGATCCCAGTCCTCGGGGTAGCCCTCGGCGGTGGCGGCGTCGACGTAGCCGGTCACCGCGTCGTCGACCATGTGCGAGATCTGCTCGTGCAGGTCGTCGCCGTGCAGGATCCGCCGGCGCTCCTCGTAGATGACGGTGCGCTGCTTGTTGAGCACCTCGTCGTACTTCAGCACGTTCTTGCGGATCTCGAAGTTCTGCTGCTCGATCTGGGTCTGCGCCGACCGGATCGCCCGGCTGACCATCTTGGACTCGATCGGGACGTCGTCCGGCAGGTTGAGCGTGTCCATGATCCGCTCGACCGC
>JAWWOL010000160.1:0-2672 GCA_033851695.1 Frankiales bacterium | reverse complement strand
TCGGCGACGGTCAGCTTCGCCGTACCGATGTCCATGCCGCGGTAGAGCTGCATCGAGTCGGCGTTGACGACCTCGGCGCCGAGGTGCTGGGCGAGCTGCACCCCGAGCTCCGACTTCCCGGTCGCCGTCGGCCCCACGACCGCAACCACCCTGCCCATGAATGGATACTGCGCTTCTGTTTCGGGGCCGGAAACGGCAGCGCGGTATCCGTTCATGCCGGGAGGGGGTCGTCGGCGCGGACCAGCGCGATGCCGGCGACGACGACGGCGCCGCCGAGGGCCTGGATCCAGGTGACGCCCTGGTCCACCAGCAGGTAGGCGAAGACGATCGCGAACAGCACCTCGGTCAGTCCGACGAAGGCCGCGACCTTCGGGCCGACCAGCCGCGCACCGGAGATGCCTGCGGTGTAGGCGATCACGGCCGCGACCAGGGACAGGCCGAGCACCGGCAGCAGCCAGCTGACGTTGCTGCCGGCGAGGTGCACGGCTCTCGTGCCGGCATGCATCGGGACGGCGCGGACCGCGCCGGCGACGAGGAGGGTGACCCCGCCCACGGCGAGGCCGGCCCAGGCGTTCACCAGCGGCGGTACGTCGGTGCCGACCCGCGAGGACAGGACGTAGAAGGTCGCGAGGCCCACCGCCGCCCCGAGACCGCACAGCACCCCGACGAGGTCGACGTGGGCGCCCTCCAGCACGTCCAGCACCAGGACCAGCCCGAGGACGGCGAGCACGACTCCGAGCACCGTGCGCCGACCGGGCCGCTGACCGCCGTACAGCCAGAGCCACAGGACCACGAGGACGCTGCCGCTGTACTCGAGCAGCAGGGCCACGCCGACCGACAGGTGCTGCACCGCGTAGAAGAACAGCAGCTGGCAGCCGGCGACCGCGACCAGCCCGTAGATCGCGAGGTAACCGGCCTCCCGCCGGATCTCCGGCCACCGGCCGCGCGCCAGCCAGAGACCCGGTGCCGTGAGGACGAGCGCGGCGACGCAGACGCGGATCGTCACCGCAGCCGCCGGCGACCAGCCCGTCGCCAGCAGGCTGTCGGCGAACGAGCCGGAGGTGCCGAAGGTCGCTGCGGACAGCAGGACGAGAAGCAGTCCCGTCAGTCGCACCCAGCCAGACTAGGGGTCAGGTGATCTCAGGTGATCTCAGGTGATCGTTGCCGTCACCGTGTAGCTGCCGGCCTTGGTGCCGCTGTAGACGTAGACGCCGATGTACCAGTAGGCCGCGGCCGGACTGGTGATCGTGACGGTCTCGCTGTTGGTGGTGGCGGCGCTGGAGCCGTCGTTGACGCTGGTCGTCGGCTTGGCCCCGGCCTTGAGGTAGAGGTCCAGGTCGGGGTTGCAGGACAGCCCGAGCGTGCCGCAGGCCGGCCCGGTCATGGCGACCTTGAGCTGGCTCTTGCCGGCCGGGACCAGGACCTTCGTGTACTGGTAGCTGCCCGCGGCGCCGCTCGTGGCCGTGCGCGCCTGGCCGCTGGTCACGGTCGGGGTAGCGGGGTCCGGGTCGGTGGGCGTCGTCGGGGTGGCCGTCGCGGTGGGGCTCGGCGTCGGGCTGACCGTGGGGCTGGCGGTGGCGCTCGGGCTCGGCGACGGTGTCGTGTCGAAGGCGCCGAACAGCCCCTTTCCGCTGCTCTGGTAGGCGATCGTGGCGTAGGCGTCGGTGGACTGCGCCGGGGTGCCGGAGGCGCCCGCGCACGCGTTGATGCAGCCGTCGGCGTACCCGACGACGACCCGACCGTCCTTGGTCACGTTGGCGTCCATGAAGTCGAGCAGGTTGCGACCGCTGCCGCAGCTGGTGCCGCCGGCGCACATCCAGCCGCGCTGCACCGGGTCGGTGGTGGCCTTGACGGTGCTCCAGGTCGTGCCGCCGTCGTAGGTGTAGCTGACGTAGAGGTCCCACACGCCCGGCCACGAGGCCGCGAACGGGTCGCCGCCGGTGGTGGAGCCGAGGTAGGCGACCGCCACCCGGCCGTTGTCGCCGGCGGTCACGGCCTGGAAGGTGCTCGTGACGATGGCGGGGCTCATGGTCGCGCCGAGGTCGACGGGGGTCGACCAGGACGAGCCGTGCGTCTTGGAGAGGGCGACGTACGGGTGGTTGTTGGCGCCCTGCCAGGCCTCGTACACGGTGTTGTCCGGCGTGGTCGCGACCGAGGGGTCGAAGCCGTTGGTCGGCTCGCTGGAGCTGGGGATCGTGTACGAGGTCCAGCTCGAGCCGTTGTCGGTGGTGATGCCGCCGCCGGCGAGGCCTCCGCAGTGCGCGTTCGGGAGGTACGCGGTGCCATCGGCGCTCACCTTGACGTGGCCGTGCAGGCTGCTGCAGGCACCGCCGACGAGCGTCGGCGCTCCGAACGTGAGACCGCCGTTGGAGCTCGTCGCGCAGGCGTCGTTGCCGTTCTGCGCGCAGTAGTAGACGGCCCGGCTGTAGGTGCTGCCGAGCGGCGCCGCGCCGTGCCAAGGTCCGCTGCCGATGCTCTCGTGGTCCAACACGCCGGCGCAGGCGTTGCCCTGCTGCGTCCAGCTGCTGCCGTCATTGTCGGAGTAGCTCAGCGCCGAGCACTCACCCGCGAGTCCACCGGCGAACGTACGGCCGGTGGTGCGATCCGTGGCAAGGATCGGATCGATGTTGAAGACGCTGGTCGAGGGGCTGACGTCACTCCACGCCGGCGTG
>JAWWOL010000143.1:0-10557 GCA_033851695.1 Frankiales bacterium | reverse complement strand
CCGCGCTGGTCGGGACCTCCGAAGTCACCGCGCGCCGTGACCTGCGCCACCTCGCGGAGGAAGGCTTGATCCGGCGCACCCACGGTGGTGCCGCCGCGCCCAACATCGTCAGCCGCGAGGCGCCGTTCCTCGAGAAGGCCCAGCTCGCGGCTGCCGAGAAGGACGCGATCGCCGCCGTCGCCGCCGAGATGGTCGACGACGGCGACGCCATCGCCTTCGGCCCCGGCACCACCACGTTGTCCCTCGCCCGCCGGCTGACCACCCGCGAGGAGCTGACCGTGGTGACCAACTCGATCCTGGTGTCCCAGGCGCTGCAGGAGGCGCCGGGCATCCACCTGCTGCTCTCCGGTGGTCTGGTCCGCAGCGCCACCCACGCCCTCGTCGGCCCGATCGCCGAGCAGTCGCTCGCCGGGCTCTACGTGACCACGTTGTTCCTGTCCGGCAACGGGCTCACCGCTGCGCGCGGCCTGTCCACCCCCGACGTGCTCACCGCAGCGGTCGACCGCAGGCTGGCGGCGTCCGCCGCCCGGGTGGTCGTGCTGGCCGACCACACCAAGGTCGGCGTCGAGACCATGTCCCTCACCGTCGCTACCGACGAGATCGACTGCGTGATCACCGACAGCCAGGCCGACCCGGACGAGGTCGACCGGCTGCGCGAGGCCGGCGTCGAGGTCATCGTCGCCGGCGCAGAGGGTGTCGTGGACGAGTCGGTCTTGGAGGAGTAGGGGTTCGAGGAGGAGGGGGTGGAGGAGCAGGCCGTCAGGCCTGCAGCCGAGTCGCCGCGGCCTCGATGCGTTCGTCTGTCGCCGTCAACGCGATGCGGACATGCTCGGCGCCGGCGTCGCCGTAGAAGTCACCGGGCGCGACCAGGATGCCGCGGTCGGCCAGCCAGCCGACGGTCGACATGCACGGCTCACCGCGGGTGGCCCAGAGGTAGAGGCCACCGAGCGAGTGGTCGATCCGGAAACCGGCGGCCTCGAGCGCCGGGCGCAGCAGGGTGCGGCGGCGCAGGTAGCGCTGGCGCTGCACCGCGACATGGTCGTCGTCGGAGAGCGCGGCGGCCATCGCGGCTTGTACGGGACCCGGCACGAGCAGGCCAAGGTGCTTGCGGATCTCCAGCAGGGTCGAGATGACCGCCGCATCGCCGGCAACGAAGCCGCCGCGGTAGCCGGCAAGGTTCGACCGCTTGGACAGCGAGTGCACGACGAGCAGTCCCTCGTACGAGCCTCCGCAGACATCGGGCCGCAGCAGGCTCACCGGCTCGGCCTCCCAGCCGAACTCGAGGTAGCACTCGTCGCTGACGATCAGCACCCCGTGCTCGCGGCCCCAGGCCACGACCGCGCGCAGCGCCGCGGCGTCGAGGACCTGCCCGGCCGGGTTGGAGGGTGAGTTGAGCCAGACCAGGGCGACCCCGTCCGGGTCGGCGGCAGCGACGTCGGCACAGGGCTCCGGCAGCGCACCGACCAGCCGGGCGCCCACGTCGTAGGTCGGGTAGGCCAGCTCGGGGAACAGCAGGCGGGAACCGGGCTGGACGCCGACGAGCAGCGGCAGCAGCGCTACCAGCTCCTTGGACCCGATGGTCGGCAGCACCTCGGTCGCCGGGTCGACCGCGGCGGCACCAGCCCTCCGTACGAGCCAGCCGGCGGCGGCCTCCCGCATGGCAGCTGTGCCCAGCGTCGTGGGGTAGCCCGGCGAGTCGGCGGCAGCCCGCAGCGCGGCCTGGACCACGTCCGGTGTGGGGTCGACCGGCGTCCCGACCGAGAGGTCGCAGATGCCGTCCGGGTGGGACCGCGCCATCGCCGCGTACGGGACCAGGCGGTCCCACGGGAAGTCGGGCAGCCTGGATCCCGGGGGGGCCAGGCGACCCGACCTCACCACAGGAAGCACTGTCTAGTGCTCGCCGTTGACGTCGGCCGGCAGGGCCGCGATCAGCGGGTGGTCCTTGTCGATGAGGCCGACCTTGGACGCCCCCCCGGGCGAGCCGAGGTCGTCGAAGAACTCGACGTTCGCCTTGTAGTAGTCCTTCCACTGCGCAGGCGTGTCGTCCTCGTAGAAGATCGCCTCGACAGGGCAGACCGGCTCGCACGCGCCGCAGTCGACGCACTCATCCGGGTGGATGTAGAGCATCCGCTTGCCCTCGTAGATGCAGTCGACAGGGCACTCCTCGATGCAGGCCTTGTCCTTGAGGTCGACGCATGGCTCGGCGATGACGTAGGTCACTGTGGGTGTTCCCTCCTCGGCTGTGGGCGCCCCGGGTTACGAGATCCGGCTCATCCCGGCCCCTAGTATCGCCAGCAGGACCGCGAGGTACCACCAGGGGTGACCGATCCGTGCACCAGCCGAGATACACCGTCTCGCTGACCGCCGCAGACGTGGGTGAGCGGGTCATGATCCGCTATGCCCTGCCGCAGGCCGACGAGCCCGTCCCTGCCGATCCGACCATGACCGACGCGGTCGGTGACCTGGTCGCCTGGAGCCGGGGTGTCCTGCGGATCTCGACCCGCAACGGCCTGGTCGACGTGGCCGAGTCGGCCGTGATCGCGGCCAAGCGGGTCCCCCCGCGCCGGCTGGCCAGAGCCGGGGACGCGTCGGTCGCCGAGGTCCAGCGGATGTCCGCACTGAGCTGGCAGGCGCTCGAGACCGAACGGATGGGCGGCTGGCGGTTGCGGGCGGGCGGTGGCTTCACCGGGCGGGCGAACAGCGTGCTCCCTCTCGGCGAGCCAGGACTCCCGCTCGAGGCCGCCCTGGACCACGTCGAGCGGTGGTACGCGGAGCGGGGCCTGCTCCCGCGGTTCCAGCTCCCCCAGCCGGACTCGGCCCCGCTGTCCGCCGCCCTGGCCGAGCGCGGCTGGAACGTCGTCGACTCCGCCGACGTCATGGTGCGCGACGTCACCGCGGGGCCGGCGGAGGATGGCGAGCAGCGGGGTGACCTGCCGCCCGTCGTCGTTGTCGACGCGCCGTCGGCCGCGTGGCTGGCTGCCTACCACTACCGGGGCGGCCAGCTCCCCCAAGCCGGCTACGCGATCCTGACCCACCACCGTGATCCCGGCTTCGCCTCGGTGATCGACGGCGGCCAGGTCGTGGCCATTGCCAGGGGTGCTGTCGACGGCGGCTGGCTGGGCATCACGGCGGTCGAGGTCGACCCGGCACACCGCCGCCGCGGCCTCGGCAGGCACGTGACCACCGAGCTGCTGCACTGGGGGCGCGCGCGTGGTGCGAGGTATGCGCACTTGCAGGTCGACGTGAACAACCATGCTGGCAAGGCCCTCTACTCCGGCCTCGGGTTCACCTTCCACCACTCGTACGACTACCGGGTGCGGCCGTGACGGCGGCCTCACGCGAGCGCTTCGCCGCGCTGGTCCGTGCCCAGCCCGTCGACCTGGCGCTCGCGGCCCTGCTGGTCGGCGCCGAGACCGAGCCCGACCTCGACCTCGCGTCGTTCGACGCGGCCATCGACGGGATCGCCGCCGCCGTACCAGCCGGGGTTGCCGGGGAGCCGGCCGCGGTGTCGGCCGCCCGACTCGGTGAGGCGCTGCACCGGTTCTCCGGCCGGCGCGAGGACTTCTCCGAGCTGCGCTCGTCACTGCTGCACGAGGTGATCCGGCGCCGGCGGGGACTGCCGATCCTGCTCGCTGTGCTGTGGGTCGAGGTGGGCCGCCGGGCCGGCATCGCGACCTACCCGGTCGGCATGCCGGGTCACTTCCTGGTCGGCGTTGGTGACCCGGACGCTGACCACGTACTGGTCGACGCCTACCGCGGGGGGCTCGTCGTGTCGTTCGCCGAGGCCGAGCGGCTGGCCGTGGACTCGGCCGGGATCGCCTTGGTACCAGCGCATCTGCGGCCGACCGAACCGGTCGACGTGTTGATGCGACTCCTCACGAACATCCGCATCTACGCCGCGGGGCTGACAGCGTCGCTCGACAACGTGGCGACCCGGCTCTGGGCCGTCGAGCTGTCGTTGCTGCTCCCCCGCCACCCGGTCGACCTGCGCCGCGAACGGGCCGAGCTGCTGGTCCGGCTCGGCGGGTTCCTCGCGGCAGCCGACGAGTTCGAGCGGTTCGCCGCCGCCATCGAGGCGACCAATCCCGAGGGTGCCGAAGCCGCCCGCGCTGCCGCCCGGATCTCCCGGGCCCGCTGCAACTGAGGCCCGTACGACATAGGGTCGAGGCATGTTGCGGCTCACCGACACCCGTACGCGGCGGCTCGAGGACATCGTGCCCGCACGCGCCGGCGAGCTGCGGATGTACACCTGCGGCCCCACCGTCTACCGCTACGCCCACGTCGGCAACATGCGCGCCTACCTGCTCTCGGACCTGATCCGCCGGGTCGCCGAGCTGCACGGCCTCCGAGTCACCGTGGCCCAGAACATCACCGACGTGGGGCATCTTGCCGACGACGCCGAGATCGACCCGAGCGGCGAGGACAAGGTGCTGGCGCAGGCTCGGGCAGAGGGCCGGAGCGCGTTCGACATCGCGCGGTTCTACGAGGCGGCGTTCCATGCCGACTGCGCGACGCTGAACATCCGGCCGGCCAACCACAACCCGCGGGCGAGCGACTGCATCCCGCAGATGATCGAAATGATCACCGGGCTCATCGCGTCCGGCAACGCCTACGTCGCCGAGGACGGCTCGGTCTTCTTCGACGCCCGCAGCTTTCCCTCGTACGGCGAGATCAGTGGCAACCGCCTCGACGACCTCCGGCCGGGCCACCGGGTCGACCCGGAAACCGGTGGTGCCAAGCGGTTTCACGCCGACTGGGCGCTGTGGAAGAGCAGCGGCGCCAACCGCGAGATGGTGTGGGACTCCCCGTGGGGCACCGGGTTCCCCGGCTGGCACATCGAGTGCTCCGTGATGAGCCTCGAGCACCTCGGCAACGACATCGACATCCACACCGGTGGCATCGACCTGCGGTTCCCGCATCACGAGGACGAGCGGGCTCAGTCGAACACCGCCGCGGGGAGGGACGTCGTACGGCACTGGGTGCACGGCGAGCACCTGCTGGCGGACGGGCGCAAGATGGCCAAGTCCACCGGCAACGTCATCCGGCTCGACGATGTCGCCGCGAGGGGCCTCGATCCCTTGGCAGTACGGCTTTTCTTCCTCACCGGGCGCTACCGCCAGCAGATGAACCTCACGTGGGACACCCTGGTGGCGCTCGACCGGCGGCTCACCCGCTGGCGCTCCCGTGTGGCCGAGTGGGCCGAGTCGCCATCGGTCGCACTCCCCCGCGAGCAGGTAGACGCCGTCGTGGCCGCGTTCGACGACGACCTGGACACACCCACGGCTCTCGTACGGCTGGAGGAGCTCGCGCGGAACGAGACCCTGCAGCCGGGCGCGAAGTTCGAGGCTTTCGCCTACCTGGACAGGGTTCTCGGCCTCGATCTCGTACGCGACGTCGGCAAGCCCAAGGCCATCGAGGTCCTGCCGACGGGAGGGCAAGAGCTCCTGGACCAGCGGGCACAAGCCCGTACAGTCAAGGACTTTGCCGCCTCTGACCGGCTGCGGGACGAGCTGGCGGCGCTGGGGGTTGCCGTGGCCGACACCGCCGAGGGTCAGACCTGGTCGCTGAGCGTCCGGTAGCCACCACCGAAGTAGATGAGCGGCAATCCGTCGGACACCGTCACGGCGACCACCTCGCCGACGATCACCGTGTGGTCACCCCCCTCGTAGGCACCGACCGTGCGGCACTCGATGGTGGCCAGTGAGTCCTCGAGCACGAGCGCATCGACGACCTGGCCGACCCGGGTGGGGAACGCGGCGAACTGGTCGTCGAACGGCCGCCCCCGCTTGGCGAACCAGCGCGAGGCGTCGACCTGGTCGGCACCCAGCACCGACGCCACCCAGCTGCCGGCGGCGGTCACGGCCTCGTGGAACCGGGCGACCTTCTCGCAGCTGAAGAGCACCAGCGGTGGATGGAGCGAGACGGACGCGAACGAATTGACGGTCATCGCGTGGTCGAGACCGTCGGCCCTGGTGGTGATCACGGCGATGCCGGTGGCGAACCGGCCGAGGGCGTGCCGGTAGGCCAGCGGCTCGACACCCGCGTCCGCCGGCTCCGAGGTCATGGTTTCGACCCTACAGGCGCCGGTCCTGGCCGGGCTCAGGCAGGTTGGCTGGTCTGCGCGCTGGCGATGACGACGGCCGCGGGCGTGGCGATCAGCTTGAGGGTCGACAGGGCTGCCTCGCCGAACGCGTTCTTGGTCGCGGAGGACAGGGCGAGCAGGCCGACCACCTTGCCGCCGCGACCACGCAACGGCATCGACAGGTAGGTCGCCATCGGGGTCGAGTCGTCGTCCTCGTCGAGCAGGCCCTCGGGGTCGGCGACGCGGGCGTCGAGCAGCTCGGCTGGCAACGCGATCCCGGTCGCCTCGGTCAGGCTGCCGGCCGCCGCGTCGAGGAACTCGTCGTAGTGCGAGACCGCGGTCTCGTGGGCCACGCCCACGTACGCGACCCGGTCGTCGGGCATCAGGACGGCGCACAGGTCGTAGTCGACGAAGCGCTGCAGCTGCTTGAGCAGCTCCTCGATGGTGGCCTCGAAGGTCAGCGAACCGCCGGCCAGCTGGATGACCTCCGCCTGGACCGAGGTCTCGAACAGCTTGCGGTCGAGGATGTCGCACACGCGCTGCAGCACGTCGTCGGGGGTGAGCTCGAGCGGGTCGGCCTTGAGGTTGGGCGCGCCGCCGCGGGCCTTGGCCTTCTCGGCCAGCACCTCCGCGACGGCCTCGGCCAGCTCAGGCGCCTCGAAGTCCTTGGACAGGTAGCGGTCAGCCCCCACCTGCTTGCCCCAGTAGCGGTCCGATGCGGCGTCGAGGGAGGTCAGCAGGATGATCGGGATCTCCGCCGTCTGCCAGTCGTCCTTGACCACCCGGGCGGCGACGTAGCCCGACACGCGCGGCATCTGGACGTCGAAGACGCACGCGTCCGGCATCGTACGGAACACCGCCTGCACCGCCTCGACGCCGTCCTCGGCGATGACCACGTCATAGCCCTCCTTGGTCAGGACGGAGGAGACGATCCGACGCAGGGTCGGGCTGTCGTCGGCGATGACCACGGTCGGCATGCGGTAGGTCCCTTGCTCGAGTGCTTCTTCAGCGGCCGATGAGACGTCGAACGATGTCGACCAACGAGGTCTGGTCGAACTCTTGCTTGAGCAGGTAGGCGCTCGCCCCGGCCTCGAGGCCCGCGCGCTGGTCCGCGTCGTCACCGCACGAGGTCATGATGACGACCGGGACCTGCTCCCAGCCCTTGGTACGCCGAATCGTGCGGGTCAACGTGAATCCGTCCATGCCCGGCATCTCCACGTCGGAGACGACGAGGTCAGCCGGTTCCGAGCCTAGCCTGGAAGCTCCGTCGAGGCCGTCGACCGCTGTCTCCACGTCATAGCCGGCCCCCTCGAGGATGACCCGCTCGAGCTCCCGTACGCCGACGGAGTCCTCGACCACGAGCACTCGCGGACGGCGCTCGGCGGGTGCCCGGTCCGCACCGGCGACCGAGCCGGTGAGCTGGGGCCCTGCGGTCACCGGTGTCATGACGCCCGCGGAGGTGCCGGTCGCCTGGTCGGCGAGCTCCCGCAGGTCGAGCAGGCAGACGACGGTCCCGTCGCCGACGATGGTGGCGCCGGTGACGAGGGGCAGCCTGCCCAGGAACGGGCCGAGCTCCTTGACCACCAGCTCCATCTCGGTCTCGAGCCGGTCGACGGCCCAGGCCAGCTGGCGCTCGCCGTGGCGTACGACGAGAGCGGCGCGGGGGGCGCGCTCACCGGTCACCCCGAGGGTGGCGCCGAGGTCCAGCAGCGGCACGTTCTGACCCTGCCGGACGATGACCGGGGCACCGGCGAACTGGTGGATCTCGGTGTCGCGCAGCGACATGGAGGCGACCACGGCGCTCACGGGGACTGCGTAGACCTCGTCGCCGACCCTGGCCACGAGGCACCGGAGTACGCCGAGGGTGACCGGCAGGGTGAGCCGGAACGTCGTTCCGCGGCCGGGGACGGAGACGATCTCGACGTTGCCGCCCAGCTCCTCGGCCGCCGACTGGACCACGTCCAGGCCGACCCCTCGCCCGCTGGTCTCGGTGACCGCTCCGGCGGTGGAGAACGCGGGGACGAACAACAGCTGCCACAGCGCCGGCCCGGTCGTCACGCTGTCGGGCGGGAGCAGGCCGCTCTCGACGGCCTTGGCGCGTACCCGGTCCTCGTCGATGCCATTGCCGTCGTCGACCACCTCGAGGACGACGGTGCCGCCGGACGAGCGGGCCGCGACCCGTACGGAGGCCGGGCCCTTCTTGCCGGCCGCCCGCCGCTGCTCGGGCGTCTGGCAGCCGTGGTCGACAGCGTTGATCACGAGGTGCTTGAGGGCGTCGGCGACACCGTCGAGCACCTGCTTGTCCAGCTCGACGTCCTCACCGACCAGGTCCAGGCGGACGTCCTTGCCGGTCGCCGTCGCGACGTCGCGCACGATTCTCGGCAACGCGGCGAACACCCGTCGTACGGGAACCATCGCCAGGCCCATGGAGTCGTCGCGGACCCTGGCGATCTGACCGAGGTGACCCTCGACCAGCTCGCGCAGACTCCTTGCCGTGTCGCGCATCCCGTCGTCTGCCTGGGTCAGCCGGTGCAGCGCGAGAGCTGTCTCCTCGGAGAGCTCGACGGTGTTCATGCTGTCGCGCAGCACCTTGGTCCACTTGGCGTGGTCGGTCGCCATGGTCAGCAGCTTGGCCGAGGTCTGCTCGACCCTGCGGGCCCCGAGCTCTGCCTCACCCACGATGTCGAGCAGCCCGTACACCTTCTCGCTGGACACCCGTACGGAGTCACTGCCCGTGCGCCGCGAGTCCTCCGGGTCCTCGAGCTCGGTCTCGACCGGCGACAGGGGCGGCGCGGTCAGGTTGTCCTCGCCCGCGAGCGCCCGCTTGAGCACGGCGTTCATCGGGGCGAGGTCGCTGTCGGCCAGCTGGTTCGGGGCGCCCGGGATCGCCCTGCCGATGGCGTCGCAGGCGGCGAGGAGCAGGTCGATGAGGTCGCGGCGGATCACGAACCGGCCGTCGCGCAGGGCGCCGAGCAGGTCCTCGGAGGTGTGCGCCAGCTGGAGCACTCCGTCGAGCCCGAGCATGCGCGCGCTGCCCTTGACCGTGTGCGCATCCCGGAAGAGCCCGGCGATCGCCTGCCTGGGCGTCTTGCTGCCCTCGAGATGCAGCAGCCCAGCCTGCAGCGACGCGAGACGCTCCTCGACCTCGGCCCTGAACGTCGCGATCAGCTCAGGGTCGTCGACAGTCCAGCCTGCCACCTGTTGAGCGTCGTCACGTTGGCCACGCACCTTGACCCGTACGCCCCGGTCCGTGTCCCCGCCCCTGTCAGCGATCACCGTCCCGAAGCGCACCGCATTCGGCGTTGATCGGGTGCGCTTCCCACCAGAGATCACCGCCGACACTCATCTCCGTTGCGAAGCGCACCGGATTCGAAGGTTTTTGGGTGCGCTTCGGGACACAGATCACCGCTGTTAGGTACGGGCTCGCACTTCAAGGGGCACTGTGGTCCGGTGGACAGCGAGAGCCGCTGTGGACGGCGAAAGTGCGCGACCGGCGGAGCAACCAGGCTGACTGCATGCGTCTCCCCCAGCCCGAACCCTCCCTGTTGACGGGACAGCCCTTCACCCTCGCCATGGCGCAAGCGGTCGGGGTGACCAGGCGTCGGCTCGATTGCAGCCTGTGGCGCTCGCTCGGCCGGGACCTGTGGGTCGCGACGGAGACACCGGACTCCGCAACCCTGTTCATCGCCGCGGCTCAGCTGGTCCTGCCTGACCGGGCCGCCGTTTCAGGCCAGGCCGCCGCCTCGTTGCACGGCGTCGACCTGTTGCCGCTGCGCTGCGAGCCGGTCGACGTCGTCCTTGATCAGTCCTGGAGACCCGGACACCAGGACTTGATCCGGCCGCACCGTGCGCCTCTGCCGGAGAGCGACGTCGTCACCGTCAACGGCGTCCGCTGCACCTCGCCGCTGCGTACGGCGTACGACCTGGCGAGAGGCGCAGATCTGCGTCGGGCCGTTGTGGCCGTCGATGCCTTGTTGTACGCCCGACTGATCACGCTGGACGGACTGACCGAGTTCTCCAGCCAGCGCGGGTGGCCCGATGGTGCACGGGTCGGCCGCGTGGTCCAGCTTGCCGACGCCGGTGCCCAGAGCCCGATGGAGACGGAGCTCCGCCTGGTGCTCGTCCTCGACGGCGGGCTGCCCAGGCCGACGACCCAGCACGTGGTCCGAGACCGCAACGGCCGGTTCGTCGGGCAGCTCGACATGGCCTATCTCCATCGCCGGCGCGGGGTCGAGTACGACGGCCAGGTGCACGCGGAGGAACGGGTTCGCGCCCGTGATCTGAGCCGGCACAACCGGCTGTTCGGCGCGGGCTGGCCGACCCTGCGCTACTCCGCGGATGCCGTGTACAACCACAAGCAGATGATCATCCGCGAAGTGACAGAGGCTCTCAGCTGGCCGCCGTGACGATCACAGTTGCGATCCGCACCGAATGAGCCGCGCTTTCGGTGCGGATCCCGACAGTGATCGCACGCG
>JAWWOL010000141.1:0-2926 GCA_033851695.1 Frankiales bacterium | reverse complement strand
CCGGTCGAGGTAGGCCGGCAGGTCCAGGCCGTCCGCGCCCCACTCGTCACTCACAGGTCCTCCTCGTCGCCACGCCCACGGTAGCCCACGCGATCCGCGGTGGGCGACGACAGCAGCGGACCTGAAGGCGCAGCAGATCGGCGGCACCGGTGGGACCCAATCTTGGCCAGGGCGGGAAGCGCTCGTCCGACGTGTCGATGACGGCCAACAGTGCGAGCGCGGGCGGGTCCGCCTCACTGCGGCGGCATCGTCGGTGTCAACGTCAGGTGAACGGCAGGTCGGCCAGGTACGAAAGCTGGGCACGGACTGTCGCCTCCGCAGCCGGCCACAGCGCTGGATCGACGTCGGCGTAGACGATCTCGACGACCTGCTCCGCCGTCTTCGCACCGGCTGCGAGCGCCCGCCGGACCTGGTCGAGCCGGTCGGCTCGGTGCGCCAACGCCCGGTCGAGCGCCTCGAGGGCCGCCCCGCCGACCGGCCCGTGACCGGGTAACAGGACGGTCGAAGGCGTGCAGCGCTGGGCGAGGCGGTGCAGCGAGGTGAGGTGGTCGGCCAGCCGGCCGTCGGGATGGGCGACCATGCTCGACCCGCGCCCGAGCACGCTGTCGCCGGTCAACAGGGCGGG
The DNA here is from genome assembly GCA_033851695.1 of Frankiales bacterium. Lineage (GTDB taxonomy): Bacteria > Actinomycetota > Actinomycetes > JAWWOL01 > JAWWOL01 > JAWWOL01. The sequence goes on along the minus strand of JAWWOL010000141.1, from coordinate 2,301 downwards.
ATCTTCGCCGCCGACCAGGAAGCACGCGCTGTCGCCGGTGTGGCCGGGGCTGAGCAGCACGGTCAGGATCGGCAAACCCTCGACCTCGAGCCGTGCTTCGTCCTGCAACGGCTCGGATCGCCTGCACAGCAAGGGATCACGGGCGGCCACCGAGGCGCCGGTGCGGTACGAGAGCTCGCCGGCGGACGCCGCGTGGTCGGCGTGGCCGTGGGTCAGCAGGACCAGCACCACCGGCCCGTACGACATGAGCTGGTCAAGGTGCCCCGGCAGATCGGGTCCCGGGTCGACGACGACCACCCCTGCCGCCCCGTGCAGCACCCAGGAGTTGGTGCCCTCGAGCGTCATCGGCCCGGGATTGTCCGCCCGGACCAACGTCGCGTACGAAGGCACGGTGTTCACTCCACCAGTCTGCCCGTACTTCCGTCCCGGGTGCTCTGAGAGCGAGTCGGAGTTGGAGTGAGGACGGGCTGAGAACTCGGCGACGTAGCCCGATCTTCGCATTCGTCGGGATTCTCCCAGGTATCGGTCAGACGGTTCGTTTTGGCTGATCCCAGCACTTCTCGGGCGATTCCATCGTAGGGTGGTGCAGCCGTCCCCGCCCTTGGGTGACGGCGTCCTCGCGTGCAACGCCGAGTCCTGCCCCGCGCGATGGCACCTTCGAACACCCTGGGCAGGAGCGGGGAACCCAAGGTTCCTCGGGCGGGCTTGCTCGCATGCCCGCCCTCGGGGTGAGGCCCTCTCCCGTACGGGACAGGGCGGGGCAACTCTCTGTGCCCTAACCCGACAGCTGACCTCGCAGGCGTGAGAGAGGACCCTCGTGTACGCATTGACCTGCGCACGCCGGCTTCCGGCTGCCCGCATCGCCCTCACCACGGCCGCAGCGGCACTCGTCGCCTCGGTCGCGCTACCGGCGTTGGCCGGTGGCACCGCCAGCGCTGCCACCGTCACGCCGCGCCCGATCGTCACCGGACACGCCCTGTCCGGCGTCGTCGGGACCGGCGGACAATCCACCGTCTCGTCCTTCGGCAGCTGGCGGGGCCGTCCCGTCGACGTCGTCGTCAACTACCTCGGCACGTCGACCTGGGCTTCGATCACCGGCGTCAGCCAGCAGGGCCTCACCGGCTACTGGGCCGGCAGCAGCGCGCATCGCGTCTGGTCGGTGCCGATGCTGCCGCTCCAGGAGTCGGCGTCGCTGAGCGCCGAGGCCAGTGGCGCGTACAACAGCAAGTTCTACTCCGTGGCCCAGCAGCTCGTTGCCGGCGGTGACGGGTCGTCGACCATCCGCCTGGGCTGGGAGATGACCGGTGACTGGTACACGTGGGCGGGCTCGAAGGACCCGGCCGCGTTCGCCGAGGCCTGGCGGCAGGTCGTCTCCACCATGCGATCGGTGCCGGGGGCGCACTTCACCTTCGACTTCAACATCGCCATGGGTTCTCACGACCCGACCCCGATGTACCCGGGGGACAACTATGTCGACTTCATCGGCGCCGACAACTACGACACCTCGTGGGCGTCGAGCTACCCGCCGAGTGACCACACGCAGGTCTGGAACCACATCCTCACCGGGTCCTACGGTCTGGACTGGCTGGCGAACTTTGCCAGCGCCCACGGCAAGCGGATGGCGTTCGACGAGTGGGGCCTGTCCAAGACCTGCAACGGTCACGGCGGCGGAGACGATCCGTACTTCATCCAGCAGTTCACGGCCTGGATGGCGCAGCACGACGTTGCCTACGAGGCCTACTTCGAGCGCGACTACACCTCGTGCGAGAGCCACCTGCTGACCGGCGGGAACTTCCCCAACGGTGCCAACGCGTACCGGACCGCCGTGCAGTCGACCAACGCCGACAACGTGCACCTGGGCTTCGAGACCAACAACCTGAGCGGCTGGACCCAGTGGCACCCGAGCGGGCAGGCGTCGGCCGCGGGCGTCAACACCGCCAGTCCACACACCGGCGGGTCCAAGCTCTACTTCTGGAGCACCTCTGCCTTCCAGCAGAGCGTGCACATGAACGCCGGCATGGCGACGCCGCCAGGCACGTACCGCGTCTCGGCGTGGTTCCGGCTGCACTCGTACAGCGGGGCCAAGCCGACCACGGCGCGCATGGAGGTCACGCACGCTGATGGCAGCTCGCCGCAGTACGTGAACCTGTGGCTGTCCGATGGCTGGACCTATGTGTCCACGACGGTGAGCTCGCCGAACGCCGGGCTGACCACCGGGTTCTACCTGAACGCCCCCGGCAACACGTCGCTGGAGATCGACGACGTCACGATGCAGCGGGCCTGACCGAACGCACGGACGCG
>JAWWOL010000075.1:0-7926 GCA_033851695.1 Frankiales bacterium | reverse complement strand
AGCTCCGGAGGGAGCAGCAGCGAGGTCCAGCGCTGGATCGCCTGGCGGTCGAGGGCGTCGATGCTGTCGCTGCCCCAGACCCGGTCCGTGCGCGCCAGGATGCCGAGGTCGACCCGCGCCCCGCCGGACGAGCAGCTCTCGATCTCGACCCCCGGGTGGCGGGCCCGCAGCGCGTCCAGCAGCCGGTAGACCGCGAGCACGTTGTCGTGCAGGGCCTCCTGTCCGTCGACGCCTCCGGCGTCCATCAGGTCGCGGTTGTGGTCCCACTTCAGGTACGCGATCCGGTGCTCGGCGAGCAGGGCGTCCAGCCGGGCCAGCAGGTGGTCGAACACCTCGGGGCGCGACAGGTCGAGCACCAGCTGGTGCCGCCAGGTGATCGGCTCGTGCCCGCTGACCGCGAGCGCCCAGTCCGGGTGGGCGCGCAACAGCTCGGAGTCCGGGTTGACCATCTCGGGTTCGACCCACAGCCCGAAGTCCATGCCCAGCCCGAGCACGTGGTCGATCAGCGGCGTCAGACCCTGCGGCCAGACGCCCGGATCAACCTCCCAGTCGCCCAGGCCAGCCGTGGCGTCGCGCCGCCCGAGGAACCAGCCGTCGTCCAGCACGAACCGCTCCGCCCCGGCCTGCGCGGCCCGGTCGGCCAGGGCGGTCAGCGCCGCGAGGGACTGGTCGAAGTAAACCGCCTCCCAGGTGTTGAACACCACCGGCCGGGGCGTCGACGGATGCGACGGCCGCGCCCGCACGTGGTCGTGGAAACGATCAGCCAGGCCGTCCAGGCCCGCACCGGACCACGACCCGTACAGCAGCGGGGTCTCGTAGCTCATGCCAGGGGCCACGATGAGACCGGCCGGACCGAGCAGCTCCGCAGCACCCAGGCTGCGCTGCCCGTCCGGCGTCTGGTCGTACCAGGTCCGGGCGTTGCCGCTCCAGCCGAGGTGGATGCCCCACACCTCGCCGTGCCGGTTGCCGAAACCCGGCGTGCCGGCAACGGTCACCAGCGGCGCCTCGAACCCGGTGCGCCCGTGCCGCAGCTCGCGCAGCCAGGTGCCGACGGACGTGGGCCTGCGCTGGGGCTGCCGCTCCAGAGCCCAGCGACCGGCCAGGTCGAGCACCTCGCCGACCACGCCCGGCACCGGCACGACCGTCGCGAGCTCCCGCACGGTGTACGGCTCCGCACCGTCGTTGCGCACGGCGTGCCGCAGCTGCAGCACCCCGTACGGGTCGAGCCGGATCGTGGTGCGCATCGTCACCTCGAGCTGGTCGTCCCTGGCCTCGATCGTCGCCCCGTCGGCCGACTCCTCGACGGAGACGACCCGGAGGCGAGGAGACCAGGACCCCGTGCCGCGGGAGCCGGTCAGGCCCGGCCGGCCGGAGTAGGCCTCCGACTCCTGCGCCACGACGGAGAACCGCACGCCGGAGTCGGCCGAGGCGGAGGTGGTGGCGGGGCGCAGAGCCCGTACCAGGGAGGGCAGGTCAAGGTCGGCGCCGAGGTCGGCACCCCAGTGGACGATGGACGGCAGCCGGTCGTCGGCGCTGTGCAGGACGAGGCTGACGCCGGCGGCCCGCAGGTGGAGGTCGATGGTCACGCCGCTCATACTGCCCCACCGGGTCTCGCATCCTGATCACGCCTTCGCAGGTGCGCGGGGGAGGGGGAACAGTGTTGACTGGAGCCATGAGCGCGACAGGGAGATGCCAGTGACCAGCGACCAGCCCGACCTCAGCGTCCCGCCCGCGGACGCCAACCGGGTGATCATCCTCGACACGACGTTGCGCGACGGCGAGCAGGCCCCGGGCATCGCGCTGTCGGTGGGAGAGAAGCTCGAGATCGCGGTGCAGCTGGCCAGGCTCGGCGTCGACGTCATCGAGGCCGGGTTCCCGGCGGCCAGCGACGGCGACTTCGCCGGTGTGCAGGCGATCGCCGAGACGGTCAAGGGGCCGTCCATCGCCGCGCTGTGCCGGACCCGCCTGGGTGACATCGACCGGGCGTGGGAGGCGATCAAGACCGCCGACCGGCCGCGCATCCACACCTTCATCTCCACCTCGCCGGTGCACCGCGACAAGAAGCTTCGGATGACCAAGGAGCAGGTGCTGCAGGCCACGGTCGACGCCGTGTCGCACGCGGCCTCCCTGGGCGCCGACGTCGAGTTCTCCGCCGAGGACGCCACCCGTACCGAGCTGGACTTCCTGGTCGACGTGTTCGCCGCGGCGATCGAGAACGGCGCGACCACGATCAACGTGCCGGACACCGTCGGGTTCGTGCTGCCGCAGGAGTACGTCGACATCCTCGACGGCCTGCGGGCCAAGATCCCCGGCTCCGATCGGGTGACCTGGTCGGTGCACTGTCACAACGACCTCGGGCTGGCCACTGCAAACAGCCTCGCAGCCGTCCGCTCGGGCGTGCGCCAGGTGGAGGTCTGCATCAACGGCATCGGCGAGCGGGCAGGCAACGCGGCGCTCGAAGAGGTCGTGATGGCGCTGCGCACCCACCACCCGTCCCTCGGTCTGACCACCGGGGTCAACACCCGCGAGATCGCCTCGACCTCCCGGCTGGTCTCGATGCTGTCGGGCTACGCGGTCCAGCCGAACAAGGCGGTCATCGGCGGCAATGCCTTCAGCCACGAGTCCGGCATCCACCAGCACGGCGTGCTGATGGAGCGGACGACGTACGAGATCATGAACCCTGAGGACATCGGCCTGGCCGGCAACAAGATCGTGCTGGGCAAGCACTCGGGCCGGCACGCGTTCGTCAGCGCGCTCGAGGGGCTGGGCATCCACCTCAAGGACGAGCAGCTCGAGCACGCGTTCGCCCGGTTCAAGGAGATGGCCGACCGCAAGGTCTCGCTGACCGACTCCGACCTGATCGCGCTCGGGACGGCTGACGGTGCCGACAACACGACCACGGACGCGTGGGCGTTCCAGTGGCTCGCGCTCGCCGGCGGGACCGACGTGCAGCCGCGGGCGACCGTACGGCTCTCGCGCGGCGACCAGGTGAGCGAGGCCGACGCCACCGGCGACGGCCTGATCGACGCCGCCTGCAACGCGGTCGCCAATGCCGCCGGCGTGACCGCCACGCTCGTCAACTTCCAGGTCGACGCGCTCAGCGAGGGCACGGACGCGATCGGCGACGTGAGCGTCAAGGTCGAGGTCAACGGCCAGCGGGTCAACGCCCGCGGCGTCTCGACCGACGTGGTCGAGGCCAGCGCCCGTGCCTTCCTGGCTGCCATCAACAAGGTCCTCGGAGGCACAGCCGTCGCGCGGCGCACCGACAAGCCCTGACCGTTCGCCGCCCGGTGTCCAGGTGGCTCTGCTACCGTTCGTCCTGTTCGAGGACTGGCTGGCGGGACCCGTTCGGGGGCTCCTGCGATGCCGAGCCCGGGGGGCTGGGCTAGGCGCGGCGCGAACTCCCTCGGGTGGGGTCACATGAGCCGGGTCAGCCGCACCAGCACCGCCGTACGCACGATCGGCGGGCTCTCGCTCTCCGCCCTGCTGGCGGGGTCAGCCCTGCCGGGCGTCTCCATGGCGTCCGCGTATCCGGGGTCCGCCGCGAGCGGCTACCAGGCAGCGGGTGCCCAGCCGGCGGTGCACTTCCCGCTCGCCAACGGGGTCCAGCTCGACCCGTCGATCCTGACCGGCAGCTCGGCCAACGCGGCTTTGCCGACCCACGGCACCGTGACCGTGATGCTTGAGCTCGACGCCACCAACCCCACGCTTCTGCTTGCCCAGCAGGGCATCCGGGCCAGCAGCGCGGAGGGCATCGCCACGGTCCGTGCCCAACGGGCCCGCGTCGACCAGCTCGCCACGTCGGTCCGGAGCTACTTCACCAAACCGCGCACCGCGGCCACCGCACTGTTCACGCTGCACAACGTCTACTCCGGCGTCGCCATCCGCACCGATGCCAGCAGACTCGGCGCACTCGCGGCGCTGCCCGGGGTCAAGGCGATCCACGTGATGCCGACCAAGCACCTGCTCAATGCCACCTCGGTGCCGCTGATCAACGCGCCCGCGTCCTGGGGCACCGGCGTCGGCGCCGGTTCGGACATCGGCACCGGCGTCACGATCGGTGTGATCGACTCGGGCATCGACTACACCCACGCCGACTTCGGTGGGACCGGCACCACCGCCGCTTACGCCGCTGACCACGCCGTCGACGACGCGGCCACGCTGACCGTGCCCAGCCACGACTACCCGTCCGCCAAGGTGGCCGGGGGTTGGGACTTCGTCGGGGACGCCTACGAAGGCGGTGCCGCAACGTCGGCGGCTGGCGCCACGCCGAAGAGCGACCCCAACCCGCTGGACTGCGAGGGTCACGGCACCCACGTGTCCGGCACGGCGGCCGGCCTCGGGGTCACCGCCACCGGCGCCACCTACGCCGGCCCATGGAGCACCGGCACCCCCTTCGACTCGATGAAGATCGGCCCCGGCGTGGCGCCCGGCGCCAAGCTCTACGCGCTGCGGGTGTTCGGCTGCACCGGCGACACCAACGCGGTGTCCGAGGCCCTCGACTGGGCGGCGGACCCGAACGGGGACGGCAATGTCTCCGACCACCTCGACGTCGTGAACATGTCCCTGGGCAGCGACTACGCCACACCGGACGACCCGGACGCGGTTGCCGCGGACGCGCTGTCCCTGCTCGGTACGACGGTGGTGGCTGCGGCGGGCAACGGCGGCGACCTGCAGGACATCGCCGGGTCACCCGGTGCGGGCAAGCGGGCCATCTCCGTCGCCGCCTCCCAGGACGCCACGACGGTCTACGACGCGCTGCGCGTCGACGCCCCGGCCGCCGTCGCGGGCAACGTCCCAGGCCAGGAGAACAGCGCCTTCAACTGGGCCGCGGCCGCGCCGGTGTCGGCGGACGTGGTCAGCCTCGACCCGGCTTTCGACCCGAACAGCGCAGCCTCCTACTCCGCGGCGTCGATGGCAGCGACCAACGCCGACGGGTGCAGCGCCTTCACCGCGGCGCAGCGGGCCGCCGTGGCCGGCAAGATCGCCTGGCTGGAGTGGACCGACGACGACGCGACCCGGCGGTGCGGCTCGGCCGACCGGTCGACCAACGCAGCCAGTGCCGGCGCGGTCGGCGTCGTGCTCGCGGACGACTCGGACAACTTTGCCGCAGGCGTGCTCGGGATCGACTCGATCCCGACCTTCGAGATCCGCAAGACCGAGGCGGCCGCGCTACGGGTCCACGTCAGCAGCACCTTGCACATCACGCTGACCCATGCGCTGCACGGCAGTCTCAAGCTCTCCGACGGGGGACTGACCGACGTGATCGCCGGCTTCTCCTCGCGCGGCATCACCGACGACGGCAACCTCAAGCCCGACCTGACCGCTCCCGGCTCGACGATCTACAGCGCAGCCGTAGGCAGTGGATCCGACGGCGTCAGCGACTCCGGAACCTCCATGGCCACACCCCACGTCGCCGGCTCAGCAGCACTGGTCAAGGCGGCCCACCCCGCCTGGAACCCTGAGCAGATCAAGGCGGCCCTGGTCGACACGGCCGTTCACGACGTGTGGAGCGACCCGGCTCATACGGCCCGTGAGGCGCCGGACCGGGTCGGCAGTGGCCGGATCGACGCCGGGGCCGCAGCGGCGACCCAGGTGCTGGCCTACGACGCCAGCAGCGCCGGCGCGGTCTCCGTGTCCTTCGGCGCGAAGTCCTACGCCAAGACCACCACCGTGACCCAGTCGGTCCGGGTGACCAACGACGGAGGCGCCGCGGCGACGTACGGGCTGGCCTTCGACTGGGCCAACGCCGGGACCCACCCGGGCGGCGTCGCGTACTCCTTCCCCGCGTCGGTCACCGTGCCGGCGCACGGCAGCGCGACGGTCCCCGTCACGATGAAGGTCACCCCCGGGGCGCTGACCCGCACCGTCGACGCGGCGCACGACGTCGTGGCCGACGGGATCACGGCCGACTACCTGACCGAGGCCAGCGGCTGGTTGACGTTCACCCCGTCCGGTGCCGGCCAGCGCATGCGGCTGAGCGTCTACGCGGCGCCCCGCCCCGCCTCCACGATGAAGGCCAAGGGCACGCTGGCGTTCGGCCGCAACACCACGGCCAAGCTGTCGCTGACCGGCGCGGGGGTCCGTCAGAACAGTGGCAGCTACCAGTCCCTGGTCAGCGGCTACGAGCTGCAGCTGACCAGCCCACGTAAGCCCACCTGCACCGCGAAGCTGACCGACCCGGCCAAGTGCGTGACCATGGCGAGCGACCGGGCCGGCGACCTGAAGTACGTGGGGGTCAGCTCCGACGCGCCGCGGCTCAAGAATCCGGCGAGTGGCCTGACCTACTTCGCGATCTCGACGTTCGGGGCCTGGCGCACGCCGGTCTCGTACGCGGAGTTCGACGTGTTCATCGACACCAACGGTGACGGCAAGGCCGACGCGGTGCTCTTCAACGACCGGGTCACGGCCACCGACGAGTTCGTCAGCGTTCTCGTCAACCCCACGACCGGCGCCCTGATCGGCGACTCGGTGTTCGGGCTGAACAACGCGGACGGCAGCGTCGACACCAACCCGTTCAACTCCGACGTGATGGTGCTGCCCGTCGCGACGCAGGCCCTGACCTCGATGTCCAAGGCGGCCAAGAGCGGCAAGATCACCTACTGGGTCGCTGCCGGGACGATCGAGAGCGGCTTGACCGACGTCACCAAGAAGGCGACCTTCAACGTCCTCAAGCCCGGCCTGACGGTCACGCACGGACCGGCACCGGTTGGGGCGGCCGCCACCGCGGCCTTCGGGGGCGAGCAGTTCTTCGCCGACCTGGCCACCGGTGCGCACGTGTCAGCCCTGACCGTGCTGCGTGAGTCGACCTATGCCGGCCAGCAGGGCAAGGGGCTGTTGCTGGTCCACTCGGACAACGTCAACGGCAGCCGCGCCCAGGTCGTCCCGATCGCCAAGATCCCGACGTCGGTCAAGGCCGTCGCGACGGCCAAGGCCAAGCCGATCGTCGCCGGCAGCTGGGTCACCCTGACCGCGACGGTCAGGTCGAACCGTTCGGGGACCGGTGTGCCACAGGGGACGGTGTCCATCTACGACAACGGCAGGCTGCTGGTCAAGCGGGCCGTGAACAGCCACGGGGTCGTGAAGCTGGCGACGAACAAGCTCAAGAAGGGCGTGCACGTCATCGGGACACGGTTCACCGGCAGCGGCACCGCCTGGCTGACCAGCAAGGCAACCGTTCGGCTCGTCGTCGGCTGACCAACGGTGCATCACCGTCGGTCACGTCGGGCTGCCCTGGGCCGACGTCCCGTCATCCGAGACGGGCCGTCCGCGAGCCGAGACGGTCGCGTACGGTCGAGTCCATGAGCGAGCAGCAGATCCGCCTGGGTGTCATCGCCGGTGACGGCATCGGCCCGGAGGTCGTCGCCGAGGGCCTCAAGGTGCTCGACGTGGTCGCCGGCCAGCACGGCCTCAGCGTCGAGCAGACGCCGTACGACCTGGGCGCCCGGCGCTGGCACGCGACGGGGGAGACCCTGCCGGACAGCGTCCTCGAGGAGCTGCGCGGCCAGGACGTCCTGCTGCTCGGCGCGGTCGGCGACCCGGGGGTCCCTTCCGGTGTCCTCGAGCGCGGCCTGCTGCTGCGGCTGCGCTTCGAGCTCGACCACTACGTCAACCTGCGCCCGAGCCGGCTCTTTCCCGGCGTCGGCTCACCGCTCGCCGGTGACCCGGCCATCGACTTCGTGGTCGTCAGGGAGGGGACCGAGGGTCCCTACGTCGGCAACGGCGGAGCCCTGCGGGTCGGCACGCCACACGAGATCGCGACCGAGGTCAGCGTCAACACGGCCTTCGGTGTCGAGCGGGTGGTGCGCGACGCCTTCCACCGGGCCCAGTCACGGCCCCGGCGCAAGCTGACGCTGGTGCACAAGAACAACGTGCTCGTCCACGCCGGTCACCTGTGGTCCCGTACGGTCGCCGCAGTGGGCAAGG
>JAWWOL010000537.1:0-8222 GCA_033851695.1 Frankiales bacterium | reverse complement strand
CTCCGCCATGCCGGCGAGCCGACCCAGCACATCCCGGCGGTGCTCGAGCCCGAGCTGCCGCCCGCACGCCGCTCACGGGTCCCGCTCGCCATCGCTACCGGGCTGGCGGCGCTCCTCGGCGGCTACGTGCTGGCCGTGGCCCTCACCGGTGGCTCAGGGTCGGGGGTGCCGTTCCCTGACCTGGGCCGGCACGGCAGCACGACTACCACGTCGGCCCCCAAGACCAGCGCGACCGGCAGCCCCGCGCCGGTCACCGCGGCCCTGACGCCCTTCGCGCTGTCGTCGGCCACGTCGTTCGACCCGCCTCCGGGGGACGGGTCCGAGGAGCAGTCCCAGGCGCACAACGCGATCGACGGCGACCCGGCGACGGTCTGGTACACCGAGAACTACACCCGAGCCGACTTCGGCGGTCTCAAGGACGGCGTCGGACTGCTGCTCGACGCCGGCAAGCCCGTCGCCCCCACCCAGGTCGAGGTCGACTTCGCCATCCCCGGCGCGACGTTCGACATCCGGGCGGCGGACAGCGTCGGCAGCACCAGGGACAGCTTCGGCCTCGAGGGCACCGGCAACGCGACGAGCGCCCAGGTCAAGGTCGCGATCAGCGACCCGACCCCGCACCGCTACTGGCTGCTGTGGCTCACCAAGCTGCCGGCACAGGGCAGCGGCTTCAGGGCAGCCGTCGCCACCATCTCGCTCAACCACTGATGAGGCGGCTCAGCCGGTGACGCGTACGGCGCCCGCGTAGTCCGAGCGGTTGATGCTCTGCACCCGCACCACGTCACCGGTCTGCGGTGCGTCGATCATGTTGCCGTTGCCAACGTAGATGCCGACGTGGTGGATCGGGGAGCCGAAGAACACCAGGTCACCCGGCGCCAGCTGGCTTCGCGACACGTGCGCGCCGACCCCGAACTGCGCCTGCGACGAGTGCGGCAGGGTCACGCCGGCCGCAGCCCAGGCGTAGGCGGTCAGCCCCGAGCAGTCGAAGGCGGCCGGACCGTCGGCTGCCCAGTCGTAGGGTGCGCCGAGCTGCTGGTAGGCCGCCGCGACTGCCGTCGCAGCGCGGGAGGACGGGGGTCCGGCACTGCCGGACGACCCACCACCCGACGACCCACCACCCGACGACCCACCAGCGGACTCCTGTGCGCTGGCTTGGCGCTGGGCGGCAGCCTTGACCGCCGCCTGCCGGCGCTGGTCCGCTGCGCGCTGAGCTGCCTCCTGCTCGGCGGCCGCCTTGGCCGCTGCAGCTGCAGCTGCCGCCTTTTGAGCCTCTGCCAGCGCGGCGGCCGCCGCTGCCTCGGCTGCCTTCTTTGCTGCGGCCTGCCGCTCGGCGGCCGCCTTCGCCGCCGCGATCGCCGCCAGCCGGGCCTTCTCCGCGGCGATGGCCTCGAGCGTGTGCTGACGGGTGATCAGCGAGGTGACGATGGCCTTGTGGCTCGCGACCTGCCCGACGATGACGGCCTTGGCCGCGGCAAGCTGGGCCGCCGTACGGGCCGTGGCCGTCGCCGACTGCGTGGCCGCGGTCTGCGCGACCGCGAGGTCGTACTGCGCGGCTGCGGCTGCGCTCAGGATGTTGTCCTGGTCAGCGGCGAACTGGCTCAGTACGGCCGTCGACTCGGCGAGGTCACCGGCACCGTCCGGCGTCGCGAGCATCACGTCCGGCGCCGCCCCTGTCTGGTAGGCCAGGACGGCGATCTGGTCCACCCGGTTCTTCAAGGCCGCGCTACGAGCCTGTCCGGCGGACAGCCGGCGGTTCGCAGCGGCCTGCGTCAACGTGGCCTGCTGGAGGGCGATCTGGCCGTTGCGGTAGTTCTCGTCGGCGAGGTCGAGGCTGTCGTCGAGACTGGCCAGCTTGGCCTTGGCAGCAGTGATGTCGTCGGCCAGCGGTGGCTTGGTGCTCGTGGCCGGGGCCGGTGCGGCGACCGCCGACGAAGCCGGGAGTGCCGCGCCGAGCAGCGCGGCCACCGTCACGGCCACCGCCCACCTGCCCGGGCAGGAGCCTCGTACGCTGCGGATCAACCGCCGCCCCTCTCGTTGGCTGTGGCCGAACGTGGCCGGAAGTGTCGCCGGCGGATGTGACAGAAGATGCCAGTGTTCCATTTCTACGCCTGAACCGGGCCAACCAGGCGACATCTGCCGGGCGCGTCGCGTCCACCGATTCGTGATCTCGGTTCGCTAGGCTGCCGAGGATGGGCCGCCTGCGCCCGTACCGCGGCACACGAGGGGGTGGGGACGGAGTGGACGGCCAGGTTGCCGAGCACGCCGACGCCCTCGACCGGGCCCTCCTCGACCGCCATGTCGGGGGCGACTCCGCGGCGTTCTCCGAGCTGGTCCGGCGGCACCAGGACCGCCTGTGGGCGGTGGCGATCCGCACCCTCGGTGACCGCGAGGAGGCCGCCGACGCGGTCCAGGACGCGCTGCTGTCCGCCTATCGGGCTGCCGGGTCCTACCGGGGCGAAGCCAAGGTCTCGACCTGGCTGCACCGGATCGTGGTCAACGCCTGTCTGGACCGGGCCAGACGGCAGCAGTCGCGCCCGACCGTCCCACTGCCGGACGACGACCGGCACCTGGCCGCCGGCGACGCACTGGCCAACCGAGAGCTCGCGACCGACCTCGGCCGGGCCCTCGCCGAGCTGCCGATGGAGCAGCGGATGGCCATCGTGCTGGTCGACGCCCAGGGCTACCCCGTCGACGAGGTGGCCCGGCTGCTGTCCGTACCGGTCGGGACGGTCAAGTCACGCTGCTCCCGCGGTCGCGCCCGCCTGGCGACCCTGCTCCGCGACCCGCAATCCGGCGCGGACGGGAACCCCGGCCGGCACCGAGCCGTCCAACCGCAGGACGCGCCGACGCAGGAGCAGGGAGGTGAGCAGACGTGAGCGAGCCGCAGAGCCCTGACGCCTCCCACCTCGGCCTCGAGACGATCGCCGACCTCGATGAGGGGCTGCTCAGCCGCACCGACGCCGAAGCCGCCCGAGAGCACCTCGCCGGTTGCGCCCGGTGCCAGGACGATCAGGCGGCACTGGCGACCGTACGCGAAGCCCTTGCCGGCGAGCGAGAGCTTGCCATGCCCGACGACGTCGCCGACCGGATCTTCGGTGTCATCGCCGCGCTGCCTCCGCTGACAGCGGCACCGGCGACTGCGGCAGTGACGACGCTGCCGGCACCTCGCCGGCCCGGCGGGGGGAACCCCGCCGCCAAACCGGTCCTGGTTGCCCTCGGCGCGGCGGCGGCGATCGCCCTCCTCGTGCTCGGGGCAGTGACCCTGTCCCACAGCAGTTCCTCGTCGGAGAAGGCCGCCTCCGCGGCGGGGACGGGTGCCGCTAGCGTCCCGATCCGGCACAGTGGCCGCGACTACGACACCGCCGGGCTCGGCAACGAGGCCCTCTCCCTGCTACCCGGCGGGACCCCGTACAACGGCTTGGCCGGCGCCACCTCAGCGGCCGCCTCAGCGGCCGCTGCCTCCGCCGGCGCGCCTGTCTCAGCGGCCGCACCCCCAGCAGCCGGCACGACCGCCGCCGGTAGCACCCCAGCAGGTCCGGCAGCATCCGGCGGGTCGGCAGCCACCCCGGCAGCGACCCGAGCCCCCGACCGGAGCAGCGCCCCGACCGGACCGAGGAGCGCAGCGGCGACCACCGACCCGCTCGCGGCACTACGGGTGGACGGCGCAGCCCAAGCCTGCCTGATGACCTTCGAACCGCGGTCGGGAACACCGCTGGCCATCGACTTCGCGACGCTGGCCGGCAAGCCAGCGGTGATCGGCGTCTTCACTGACCCCGACAGGAGCGACCTGCTCCGGGTGGTCGCGGTCGGACCACCCGGCTGCTCGCTCTACTCGTTCGCGCGGCCGCAGAAGCCGTGAGGGGAATGGCCCCGTCGTAGACTCCGTTAGCGCCCTTGCCGGCGTTGCCCCACCAGGCCCCACCAGCTCCGACAGCGTGGCGCAACCGCCACGCGCCCCATCGAGCACCGATCGAGGACCCGTCGTGACCAGCTCTGCCAGCGCCCTTCGTACGGACGACCACATCGCCGACGTCATCATCGTCGGGTCCGGGCCGGCGGGCTACACCGCAGCCCTCTACACCGCCCGAGCCAACCTGATGCCGCTGGTCATCGAGGGCCAGCAGTTCGGCGGGGCCCTGATGACCACGACCGAGGTCGAGAACTTCCCCGGCTTCCCCGACGGCATCACCGGTCCGGAGCTCATGGACAACATGCGCAAGCAGGCCGAGAAGTTCGGCGCGCGCTTCATCAGCGACGACGCCACGGCGGTCGACCTGATGTCGAGCCCCAAGACGGTGACCGTCGGCTCCGACGTCTACCGGGCCAAGGCGGTCATCGTCTCCACCGGGTCCCGCTGGCGTCGGCTGGGCATCCCCGGCGAGGACACCCTGCTCGGGCACGGCGTCTCCAGCTGCGCGACGTGCGACGGCTTCTTCTTCCGCGACCAGGACATCGCCGTGGTCGGCGGCGGTGACTCAGCGATGGAGGAAGCCACCTTCCTGACCCGGTTCGCCCGTTCGGTCACCGTGGTGCACCGCCGGGACACCCTGCGGGCCTCCAAGATCATGCAAGCCCGGGCACTGGGCCACGACAAGATCAAGTTCGCCTGGAACAGCGCGCCCGTCGCGGTCGTCGGCGAGCACAAGGTCGAGGGCCTGACCATCCGCAACCAGGTGACCGGCGAGGAGTCGGTGCTGCCGGTCACCGGCGTGTTCGTGGCCATCGGCCACGACCCGGCGAGTGAGCTGTTCCGCGGCCAGCTCGACACCGACGACGAGGGCTACCTGCTGGTCCAGGGGCGCTCCACCCACACCAACCTCGAGGGCGTCTTCGCCGCCGGCGACGTGGTCGACCACACCTACCGCCAGGCCGTCACCGCGGCCGGGTCAGGTTGCGCCGCCGCGCTCGACGCCGAGCGCTGGCTGGCCTCCGTAGAGGGCACCGACCACGTGGACGCCGGTCTCGGCGTGAGCACAGCCGACCCGCTCGCAGGCATGCCGGCAAGCAGCTGACCCGCCACCGCGGCCCGGGAATCCCGCCGGGCGCGGCGCGGTTCTAGTCCGCGGGGCGGGGGGCCACCCGCCAGCGATCACATCCCGAAGGAGCTCCAGTGGCAGCCAAGCACGTGACGGACGCCAGCTTCACCACCGACGTCCTGCAGAGCGAAAAGCCGGTCCTGGTGGACTTCTGGGCCGAGTGGTGCACCCCGTGCAAGCTCGTGTCGCCGGTCCTCGAGGAGATCGCCAACGAGCACGCCGAGAAGCTGACCATCGTCAAGCTCAACATCGACGAGAACCCCGAGACCGCCCGGGCCTACCAGATCATGTCCATCCCCACCATGTCGGTGTTCCAGGGCGGGCAGATCGTCAAGAACATCGTCGGGGCCAAGCCCAAGGCGGCCATCCTGCGCGACCTCGAGGCCTACCTCTAGGATCACCGCCGCACGACCACCGAGCCGTCCAGGCCGCACCTTTACCTGGGCGGCTCGCGTATGTCCGGGACGTTTCGTGTTCCTCGGGGCAGCCGTCTACAGTGAACGTTCGCAGGAACCTCAGCAGCATCTCCCCAGCGTTCGTTCACCCACCGGCAAGGATCTCGTATGCAGGCAGTCCGTCGCGGGGACCGTGGGCCCGTCGTGGCCGAGATCCGGTCCAAGCTGGCGAGCCTGGGTCTGCTCGAGCACGAGACGGTGGCCCCCACAGCGGGTGTCCCCGGGATGGACGGCTTCGACGGTTTCGACGAGGCGTGCGACCGCGCCGTACGAGGTTTCCAGCAGGCACGGGGCCTGTCCGTCGACGGGATCGTCGGTCCGGAGACCTACCGGGCGCTGGACGAGGCCCGCTGGCAGCTGGGCGACCGGGTGCTCAGCCACCGGGTGAGCAACCCGATCGTGGGCGACGACGTCGCCGAGCTGCAGCACCGGCTCCAGGAGCTCGGCTTCGACCCCGGCCGAGCCGATGGCATCCTCGGTGGCCGCACCGAGTTCGCCATCCGCGAGTTCCAGCGCAACGTCGGCCTCGCCCCCGACGGGACCTGCGGGCCGCACACCCTCAAGGCGCTGGCCCGGCTGCGCCGGACCGTCGTGGGCGGCCGGGCTCAGTGGATCCGTGAGACCGAGGAACTGCACCGCGCGGGCCCGACCCTGGCCGGCAAGTCCATCGTCATCGACCCAGGGCATGGCGGCGTCGACCGGGGTGCCTGCCACCACGGGCTCGAGGAAGCCTGGCTGGCCGAGGAGCTCGCCGCCCGGATCGAGGGCCGGCTCACCGCGCTCGGCGCGCAGGCCTTCCTGACCCGCTCGGCCGACCCGCACGGCGGTGTCATCGACGACGCCGACCGGGCGGCGCTCGCCAACGGCATCGACGCCGACCTGTTCCTGTCGCTGCACATCGACTCCTCCCCCAACCCGCTGGCCAGCGGCGTCGCGTCCTACTACTTCGGCTCCTACGGCGTCGCGGGGCGGGCCACCGGTTCCGCGATCGGCGCCCGGCTCGCCGAGCTGCTCCAGGACGAGATCCGCACCCGCACCGACCTGCTCGACTGCCGCACCCACGCCAAGACCTGGGCCCTGCTGCGGCTGACCAGGATGCCGGCGGTCCGGCTGGAGCTCGGCTACCTGAGCAACGCCACGGACTCCCGACGGTTGGCCTCGGCGGAGTTCCGCGATGCGCTTGCCGAGGCGGTCGTCGTCGCCGTCGAGCGGCTCTACCTCCCTGACGAAGCCGAGCGGACCGCGGACGCCTACCCGGTCGCCGTCGGCCTGGGCTGAGCCACCCCGGTCCCGCGGCCACCCCGGTCCCGCGCCGCTAAACCGGGCGGAGCGCGCCCTCCGGCGTCATCGAGCCCAGCAGGCGCTCGAGCGCGACCTCGACATCCTCGCGCCAGGACGCGGTGGTCTTGAGCTCCAGGCGCAGCCGCGGCCAGCGGGAGTGCGGACGCACGGTCTTGAAGCCCACCGCCAGCAGATAGTCCGCCGGCAGCACGCAGGCCGGCTCCTGCCAGGCCAGGTCGCCGAAGGCCTCCATCGCGCGTACGCCCCGGCGGATCAACTCCTTGGCCACCGCCTGGACCAGCATCCGGCCCAGGCCTCCGCCGGCGAACTCCGGCATGATGTGCGCCGACATCAGCAGCACGGCGTCCGCGCTGACCGGACTGGTCGGGAAGGCCACTGACCGGGGCACGTAGGCCGGCGGCGCGAAGAGCACGTAGCCGGCTGCCACCCCGTCGACATAGGCCACCTTGCCGCAGCTGCCCCACTCCAACAGCGCCTGGGAGACCCAGGCCTCCTTCTCCAGAGCGGTGTCGCCCAGGTCCTCGGCGCGGGCCCGCGAGACCGGGTCGAGCTCCCAGAAGACGCAGCCGCGGCACTTGATCGGGAGGTCGTCGAGGTTGTCGAGGGTGACGTTGACCAGCCGACGGGTCATAGGTGTCGTCTCCAGGCGGCGATCGTCGTGCTGCTCCCCCGAGCTGTCCGGAACCAGGCGGTTCCGGACATGTAGCGCAGGTTGATGCTCTCAGCCCACCGGGGTCTCGTCCAGCGCGGTAGCCGCTGCGGGCGCCATGGCGGCCACGATCCGCTCGAGGTCGTCGACGGACGCGAACTCCAGGGTGATCTTGCCCTTGGACCGGCCCAGCTCGACCTTGACCCTGGTCTCGAAGTGGTCGGAGAGCCGGCTGGCCAGCGAGGCCAGCGCCGGCGCGTGCGGCCTCACGTGCCGACGGCTGGTCTTCGGCGGAGCCCCCGTCTCGTTGAGGGTGACCAGCTCCTCGACCGCGCGTACGGACAGCCCCTCCGCCACGATCCGGGTCGCCAGCCGCTCCTGCGCGTCGGCGTCCTCGAGGGAGAGCAGCGCCCGCGCGTGCCCCGCGCTGAGCACCCCGGCAGCGAGCCGGCGTTGAACCGTCGGCGGCAGGTTGAGCAGCCGCATGGTGTTCGACACGTGCGAGCGGGACTTGCCGAGCCGGCTGGCCAGCTCCTCCTGGGTGCCGTCGAACTCCTCGAGCAGCTGCTGGTAGGCCGCGCCTTCCTCCAGCGGGTTCAGCTGCTGGCGGTGCAGGTTCTCCAGCAGGGCATCCCGCAACAGGTCGGTGTCCGCCGTGTCCCTGATGATCGCCGGCACGGTGGCGACCCCTGCTGCCTGGGACGCGCGCCAGCGCCGTTCACCCATGATCAGCTGGTACTGGCCGGGATTGATCTCCCGCACGACGACCGGCTGCAGCACGCC
>JAWWOL010000130.1:0-5112 GCA_033851695.1 Frankiales bacterium | reverse complement strand
AGGGTGCGCAGGATCCCCATGACCGGCGCGTACGGCAGCCCTCCCTCGCCAGGGACACACATTCCGGTTGCCACGACGGCACCGCGCAGCCGTACCCGGTCGCAGAACTCCTCTGCCAGCCTCGACTTGCCGATGCCGGCGTCGCCGCCCACCAGGAGGGTCATCGCCCGCCCGCCGGCAACGTCGTCAAACAGCGTGCCCAGGCGTTCGAGCTGCTCGTCCCTCCCCACGAGTTCCGGTCGCGAGCTCCTGCTGGCTGTCCCGATCGAGCCAGCGGCGGCGCCGGAGCTGGCAAGTTGCATCCCCGTTGCCCTCCATGCCCCGCGAGCGGTCCACGAGCTGGATCAGCACGGCACGAACGGGCGGCAGTCGGACAGCAGATTGTGACCAGGTGAGATGACTGGCTGGACGACTGTCGACCGGATGATCGGCGTCGTGGCTCCGCTGTGGCCCATGGTCACCCGTCCCAGATCGAATGACAACCCCATAAGGACGAGTACGGCCAACGCCACCCCGAGGGCCCGGGTCCCGCTGGCGGTGCGGTGCGAGGTGCGCTCCAGCAGCTCAACGGCGATGTGAGGCATGGCGATCTCCCGTGGGTCCGGGCCACCCGGGCAGTGGCCATGACTCACCATGGGTGCTGGAGGCTGCGCCCACATTGGGAGCCCGCCTCAGATTTGACCCCGGCGATACCTACTTCGTGACCGGTCGAAGGCGTCGCTCAGCCGAGACGGCGGGGCTCCAGCACCGTCTCGGTCACCGTGCCGTCACCGTCCCGCTCCACCCGGTAGCCGAAGACCTCGTCGCGGTCGGCCAGCACCTCGTACAGCTCGGTCCCGACGTAGTGCAGCCCGACCCCGTCGTCCGTGGCGTAGGACGTGGGCAGGGTGCCGTCGGCGACCAGCGAGTGCAGCAACGGCCGGCGCTGCTCCTCGGAGTCGTAGTGCACTCCGTTGCCGTACGGGACCAGCGCGAGACCGTTGGTGACCGGACGCAGATCGGGCCCGAACGAGTCGGTGGGGCCGCCGACATGCCAACACAGCGAGCCGGCGCTCACCCCGGCCAGGACCACGCCTGACTCCCAGGCCGCCCGCATCGCGTCGTCGATGCCGTGCAGCCGCCACATCGCGAGCAGGCCCGCGACGCTGCCGCCGCCGACCCAGATGACGTCCTGCTCGAGCAGGTGGCGGGCCGGGTCCGCGATGTTGGGCATGGGGAACAGCTGCAGGTGGCTGGGCCGTACGTCCTCGCGGCCGGCGAACGCGGCGTAGAACAGCGCGTAGGCGCCGAGGTTGTCGCCGCCCGCAGTGGCGAGGTAGCAGATCCGTGGCCGGCTGGCGCCGGACAGCTCGAGGGCGTGGTCGATCAGCGGCCCGACCTGCCACCCGTAGCGGTCGTTCGGCCGGAAGCCACCGCTGGTCGCCAGGATGTGCCGTTCGCGCCCGGGCATGCCGCCCCTCTCGGTCGGGTCGGCCCACCGTACCGGGCTGCCGGAGACTCTTGCGGGGCAGGCATTCAGGCGAGTAGTCTCCGCCGCATATTCGGCATTATCGAATGATGTTCAGGCGAGTGCGTGGACCAACCCGACAGGACGGGACGGGTCAATGCAGACCGAGACGACGAGGTCTCCCCGGCTCACCGCGCTGCCAGGCGCCGGAACCCTTCGCAGGTCCGCCCGCGCCTCGGGCCGCCCCGGATCCTTGCGCCCGGTCCTTTGGGCTGATCACCGTCTGACCGCCTGAGGCAGGCGACCGCAACGCGAGAGGAGATCCCCATGAAGAAGTTGATCAACGACCCGGCCGACGTGGTGGCCGAGGCGCTGCAGGGATTCGAGGCGGCTCATCCCGACCTGCAGGTCGACCACCACAACAAGATCATCTACCGCGGCGACGCCCCGCGGTCCGGCAAGGTCGGGCTGATCTCCGGGGGTGGGTCAGGGCACGAGCCGATGCACGGCGGGTTCGTCGGCCTCGGCATGCTCGACGCCGCCTGCGCCGGCGAGATCTTCACCTCGCCCGTACCGGACCAGATGCTGGCGGCCACCAAGCTCGTCGACGGCGGGGCCGGTGTGCTGCACGTGGTCAAGAACTACACCGGCGACGTGATGAACTTCGAGATGGCCGCCGAGCTGGCCGCCGCCGAGACCGGCGCGCGGGTCGTCTCCGTGGTCACCAACGACGACGTCGCCGTCCAGGACAGCACCTGGACCGCCGGCCGGCGTGGGGTGGGCGTGACCGTGCTGCTCGAGAAGATCGCGGGGGCTGCCGCCGAGCAGAACCGGTCCCTCGACGAGGTTGCGGACGTCGCCCGTACGGTGAATGCCAACGGGCGCAGCATGGGCGTGGCGCTCACCTCTTGCACGGTGCCCGCCGCCGGGAAGCCGACGTTCGAGCTGGGCGAGCGGGAGATGGAGCTCGGCGTCGGGATCCACGGCGAGCCCGGGCGCCAGCGGCTGCCGATGGGGACGGCGAGGGAGATCGCGGCCCTGCTGGTCGAGCCGATCCTCGCTGACCTGCCGTTCTCGCGCGGCGACAACGTCATCGCCTTCGTCAACGGCATGGGCGGCACGCCGCTGATCGAGCTGTACGTGATGTACAACGAGGTGAGGCAGATCCTCAACGGTCGCGGCGTGCAGATCGCCCGCTCGCTCGTCGGCCCGTACATGACCTCCCTGGAGATGGCCGGCGCTTCGGTCACCCTGCTCAAGGTCGACGACGACATGGTCTCGCTGTGGGACGCCCCGGTGAGGACCCCTGGACTGCGGTGGGGAATCTGACCGATGGAGGACGACGTCACGACGGCGGCCCTGCTGGCCTGGGTGCGCCGCTTCGCCGACCTGGTCGCGGCCAACCGTGACTACCTGACCCAGCTCGACTCGGCCATCGGCGACGCCGACCACGGCACCAACATGGACCGGGGGATGCGAGCCGCAGTTGCCGCTGTCGAGGAGGCCGCGCCGGCGACGGCTGGGGCGCTGTTCACGAAGGTCGGGATGACCCTGGTCTCGACCGTCGGCGGTGCGAGCGGGCCGCTGTTCGGCACGTTCTTCCTGCGCATGGGCACGTCGTTCGGGGGGGCGGAGGCCGTGTCCCCGAAGGACTTCGCGGCCGCGCTGCACGCGGGCCTCGACGGCGTCGTCCAGCGGGGCAAGGCCGAGGCGGGGGACAAGACGATGTACGACGCCCTGGCCCCCGCCGTCACCGCGCTCGAGCAGGCGCTGGACGAGGCACTGCCGTTGCCAGCGGCGCTGGCCAAGGCCCACGCCGCCGCCGTGGCCGGGCGCG
The DNA here is from genome assembly GCA_033851695.1 of Frankiales bacterium. GTDB lineage: Bacteria > Actinomycetota > Actinomycetes > JAWWOL01 > JAWWOL01 > JAWWOL01. The sequence goes on along the minus strand of JAWWOL010000130.1, from coordinate 1,828 downwards.
ACGCCACCATCCCGCTGCTTGCGCGCAAGGGCAGGGCCAGCTATCTCGGGCAACGCAGCGTCGGCCACCAGGACCCGGGTGCCACGACCGTCGCGCTGCTGCTCGAGGCGGCGGCGGGGACCGCGACCTGACCGGGCGGGCACGAACGGAGCCGGAGATGGCCGAGCCGGACACGGACCGGGCGGGCTCGGGCGGCCGCGACTCGGTGGGCCTGGTCGTGGTCTCGCACAGCCGCGCCCTCGCGTCCGCGGCGGTGGCCCTCGCCGCGGAGATGCTCCAGGGGCGGGAGGTCAAGATCGAGGTCGCCGCCGGCCTGGACGACACCACGTTCGGCACGGACGCCGTACAGATCCGGGAGGCCATCGAACGCGTCGACGGCCCGGCGGGGGTCGTCGTGCTGATGGACCTCGGCAGCGCGGTCCTCAGTGCCGAGCTCGCCCTCGACCTGCTCGACGACCCGACGGCCAGGGACCGGGTGATCCTCTCGCCGGCGCCGATCGTCGAGGGACTGGTGGTCGCGTCCGTTGCCGCGGCAGGTGGTGCCGGCAGGACCGAGGTCGCGGCGGAGGCCCGGAACGCCTTGATGGGCAAGGCCGCGCACCTCGGTACGGAGGACCTGTCGGTCGCGGATGCGGAGAGCCCGGCGCAGGACGAGGTTGTGGGCGTGTTCACCGTCGGCAACCGCCATGGCTTGCACGCGCGACCCGCGGCGAGGCTGGTCGCAGAGGTCCGCGGCCTCGACGCCGCCGTCCGGCTCAGCAACCTGACGACCGGGGCGGGTCCCGTACCGGGGGGAAGCCTGAGCCGGGTCGCCACGCTGGGCGCTCTGCGCGGGCACGAGGTCGAGGTCCGTGCGTCCGGCCGGCTGGCTCAGGAGGCCGTCGAGCACCTGCTCGCCCTGGCCGCCCGGGACTTCGACGAGGTGGGTGACGGGGTCGTGGTTGCCCCGGCAAAGCCGTCGACGTCGGGTCCGCTGCCCGGGTCGCCCGGCATCGGCATCGGCCCGGCCCGGCACCTCGCCGCGGAGCCGGCCGGACCGGCCGACGCCGAGCCGGTGGCCGAGCCGTCGGCCGAGTGGCGGCGGATCGTAGGGGCTGTCGCCGAGGTCCGGCGTGAGATCGAGCAGGTCCGGGCGCTCACCGCCCGCGAGGCCGGGGCGGGGGCGGCCGGCATCTTCGACGCACACCTGTCCCTGCTGGCCGACGACGAGCTGCTGGCCGACGTGAAGCGCCGGATCAGCAGCGGCGAGGGCGCCGTGCCGGCATGGGCAGCGTGCCTCGCCGAGGTCGAGCGCGAGTGGGCAGCGCTGCCGGACCCGTATCTGCGGGAGCGGGCGCACGACGTGCGTGCCGTACGTGACCAGGTCGTGCGGGTGCTGGCCGGCGGGACGCTGCGGCGACCGGCGGGTGACGGGGTTCTCGTGGCCGACGACCTCACCCCCGCCGAGGCCGCGGAGCTCGACCCGGAGCGGGTCAGCGGCATCGTCCTGACGCAGGGCAGTGCCAGCTCGCACGCCGCGATCCTGGCGCGGGCCCGCAGCATCCCGCTGGTGGTCGCCGCCGGCGGCGAGGTCCTGGCCGTCGCCGAGGGGACGACGCTGGTGCTCGACGGGGGCACCGGCGAGCTGCACGTCGACCCCGCACCTGACCTGCTGGCCGCGTTCCGGGTCCGCGCGGCAGAGCTGGCCGAGCGGCGGGGCCGGGAGCTGTCGCTCGCCGGTCAGCCGGCTGCGTCCACGGACGGGACCCGGTTCGCCGTGTCGGCCAACCTCGGTTCGGTGGCCGACGCCTGGGCGGCGGTCGCCGCGGGTGCCGAGGGGGCGGGCCTG
>JAWWOL010000341.1:0-3886 GCA_033851695.1 Frankiales bacterium | reverse complement strand
CCGGCAGCAGGATCGTGGTGCCCGCGAGGCCGGCAGCGCAGAGCGCGGCATCGGCGGCGCGCTTGGTCTTGTCCGGGTTCGGCTTGAGCTTCTTGCCGTTGCTGTCCTTGCCGCCGTGGGCGCCGATGCACTCCTGCAGCCAGTAGAACTTGGCCAGCGTCGCCTTCTCGGACCAGGACTGGATCAGGCCCTTGGACTCGGACGGCAGATCGATCCCGGTCTGCGCGTTGAGCCCGAACTGGCGCGCCATCTGGGTCACGTTCTCGAGCGCCGGCTTGTGCTGCTTGACCACGCGGTTGTAGTCCGGGTAGTAGTCGTTGATGGCGAACTGGTAGAACACGGTGTCGCAGGACTTGGCGATGGTCGTGCGCAGGTTGATCGGGCCCAGCTGCTCACCCTCGGAGTTCAGCTTCGGCTTGCTGGTCTTCGTGATCGCCAGCGAGCCTGGGCAGTTGTAGAGCGAGGTCCAGTTCGCTTTGCCGCTGTCCAGTTCGGCCGACGTCGTGACCAGCTTGAAGGTGGAGCCGGGCGCGTACTGGCCCTGGATCACCTGGTTGAGCAGCGGGTGGTTGGGGTTCTTGTTCAGTGCGACGATTGCCGCGGTGTCGGCATCCGTGCGCGGGAACTCGAACACCTTCGGGTTGTACGAGGGATAGCTGGCCGAGGCCACAATCTCACCGGTCTGGGCGTTCATCACGATGCCGGCAGCAGTGGTCGGGTAGTGCGGCCCGGAGGCCGGGTTTCCGGCCACCGAAGGCTGGTTGGGGGCGATCTGGGTGACCGCCTGCTGGAGCACGTTCTCCAGCAAGCCCTGGACACCCGCGTCGACGCTGAGGATGACGTTGTCACCCGGGACCGTCTTGGTGTCGCTGATCACGGCGGTCTGCTTGCCTTGCCGGTTCAGGGAGACCTGCTTGACGCCGTCGGTCCCGCGCAGCGACGACTCGTACTGCGCCTCGATCCCGCTCGCGCCGACGAGGGCGTCCGCCGCGTAGTTACCCGTCTTCAGGGTCGCCGGGTCGACCTTGCCCAGGTAGCCGATCAGGTTGGCCCCGACGCTGCCCAGCGGGGACTCGTACTGCCGGATGCTCTGCACCGTGGCGGTGATGCCCGGGTAGAGGTCCTGCCGCTCGAGGATCTGCAGTGCTTGCTGGGTGTTGGCACTGCCGGTCACCGGGATCGGCTGGTAGGGCAGGCCGGAGTAGCAGCCGGGTGGGCTGGCGGTGTGGTTCTGCTTGCTGTACTGGCAGGGGGTGATCGCGTTGACCAGCGCCCGCGGGTCCTCCTGCAGCAGCGCTGCCAGCCGCTGCTCGACCGCGTAGCCCCGGTCCGGCTGCTGCTGCAGCTGCTGCCAGTTGGCCGAGACGACCAGCGCGGTCTTGTTCTCCGCGTAGGGGCGGCCCCAGTCGTCGAGGATCTCACCGCGGGTGGCTGTGGTGATGATGTCGTGCGCCGTGGTGGTCGTGGCTGCCCGGACGTACTGGTCGCCGGAGAGGATCTGGAGAAACCACAGCCGGCCGAAAAGCGCCAGCAGCAAGGAAAGTACGAGCACCCGCAGGGTGAACAGGCGTACGCGGGACCGCTCGTTCACAGGATTGCCTCACTGCTCGCGGGTCGACTCATCGCCGTGGTTCCGGGTCGAGACGCCGGACCAGCACGGCAATCGCGGGGACGATGAAGGGGGCCAAGAGCACATCGTAGAGGACGACGGCGGGGAGGGTGCGCGCGAGCGAGGACGCCGTCGGAGGTACCACACCGACGATGAGAGTCAGCGCAGCGTTGCCGACGACGGCGAACGCGGACGCCACCGCCACCACCGCGAGCGGTGCCAGCGTGGTGCGGTCGACCTCGCCCGCCGCCTTGCCGCAGAGGTAGCCGATCAGGCAGAAGAGCAACGCCTCCCGGCCGGCTCCGTGCGTCGTCGGCGGCGCCAGGTCGGCCATCAGGCCGCCGAAGAACCCGATCACGCAGCCGGCGAACGCTCCCCGTACGAGCGCGAAGGCCGCCACGAGGACCAGCATCGGGATCGGGGCGGCGCCGGGCAGGCCGAGCAGCGGCAACGCGCTGCGCTGGATGAGCAGCGCCGTGAACATCGACAGCGCGGCCAGCAGGGCGACCTTCCAGCTCATCAGGGGGTCGGGGTGGTCTGCGGAGGCGTCGTGGACGTGGGTGGCTTGGTCGTCGGCGGCTTGGTCGTGGGCGGCTTGGTGGTGGGCGGCCTGGTGGTGGTCGGCTTGGTCGTTGGCGTGGTGGTCGTCGTCGGCTTGGTCGTCGTCGGAACGGCGCTCGTCCGCGGAGCCGACGTGGTCGTCGCCGGGTTGCTGGTCGTCTGCGCGCTGGTCTGGGTCGCCTGTGTGGCCGTCGCCGTCGTGCCGGCAGTCACCAGCCCGGACGTGGCGGCGCTCCCCAACGCAGCGCCCGGCGTCCCGGTCGGTTTCACCGGCGCCTTGGTGGTCGGGGCCGGCGTGATCGGCGAGATGAAGACGTGCGGGAACGGCGTGGCGGGTGCGAAGATCACCGCCACGATGTCCAGCGCGCTGAAGCTCGCGAAGGGCTGGGCGATGGCCGTGTGGGTCGCGGCTCCCGGCGTGTTGTCGACCGAGGTGACCTGGCCGACAGGGACGTTGGGCACGTACGGCTGGTTGTCCTGCGAGCCATAGGTCACCAGCTTGTCACCGACCCGGATGTCGGACGTCTGGCTGATCTGGGTGAGGTCGAGCTTGCCGTCGGCCCGACCCTGGACGAAGCCCTGGACGTTGGTGCGGCTGTTCTTGATCGTCACCGTGATCCCCGGGTCGGTCAGCAGCTGCACCGTCGAGGTCGTGGCCTGGACCTTGATGACGTTGCCGATCAGGCCCAGCCCGGTGACCACGGTCATGTTGATGTGCACGCCGTCCCTGGTGCCCATGTCGATCGTGACCGAGCCGCCGGTGGACAGGGTGTCGCCGGCGCCGACCACCCGGGCCGGCTTCATCTTCATCACGTAGTAGGGCGGCCAGCCAAGCAGCTTGTCGAACTGCTCGACCTGGCGGTGGTCGTTCTGCGAAAGCTCCGCGACCGCCTTGGCAGCGTCGAGCTCCTTCTGCAGCTCGGCGACCTGACTCGGCTGCTTGCCGAAGTGCACCTCGTCCGTGATCGGCTTGACCAGGCTGCTGACGGCCTTCTCCCCCGGGCCGGTGACACCGGCGACCAGCTTCTCCAGCGGGTGCAGCGGCGAGCTGGTCCCGTTGGAGTGGTAGTCGATGATCAGCAAGGCCAACGCCGTCACCAGCAGCAGGATGAAGTAGGTCCGCTGGCGACGGGGTTCACGGTTCATGACGACCCGGCGGGCCGGCCGCCGGCGCCGGCGGTCAGTGCCGGGGCTCGGAGATGAGCAACGACTGCAGGACCTCGAACTCCTCGACGAACTTGCCGGAGCCCATGGCCACGGAGTTCAGCGGGTTGTCCGCGATGTGGATCGGCATGCCGGTCTCGTGCCGGAGGCGCTCGTCGAGGCCGCGCAGCAAGGCGCCGCCACCGGTGAGCACGATGCCGCGGTCCATGATGTCGCCGGAGAGCTCGGGCGGGCACTTGTCGAGGGTGGTCTTGACTGCGTCGACGATCGCGTTGACCGGCTCCTCGATCGCCTTCCGGATCTCCTCGGCGCTGACCACGATCGTCTTGGGCAGTCCGGACACCAGGTCGCGACCACGGATCTCGGCGTGCGGCTCGTCCGGCATCGGGAACGCCGAGCCGATCGCCATCTTGATCTCCTCGGCGGTCCGCTCGCCGAGCATCAGCGAGTATTCCTTCTTCACGTACGAGACGATCGCGTTGTCGAGCTCGTCGCCGCCGACCCGGATCGACTGGCTGGTGACGATGCCGCCGAGGGAGATGACGGCGACCT
>JAWWOL010000510.1:0-10799 GCA_033851695.1 Frankiales bacterium | reverse complement strand
TGGCGTGCTACGACAGCGAGCTGCGCCCGGAGCCACACCCGCGCAGCCTCGACGCGCTGCGGACCCGGGCGGCGTACTGGGGCAGCGTCGTCGGCATGTCGGCCGCGGAGCCCTTCATGGTGCTGCGTTCGACGCGGTAAGCGCGGCACGAGCAGTCGGCGCGTGCATTTATCGACCGCGCCAAATTCCAGGTAATCGGCAACCTGTCCGGCGCCACCTCCGTCGCAATTGTGTCGTAGCGGGGGATATCCGCACGAACCTCGGCGCCCGTTGTTTTGGCCAAGCGAACCGCCCTGATTTCCAGGGGGCGCGGTCACGCAAAGTGCTGCCCAGGTGACCCCAAGTGTGGCGACGGCAGCAATATGCAGTCGACCAACTGCACAACGTCAGATGTATCGAAATGGCCATAGTCCGAACTAGTCATCTCACAGGTAAACACTTGATTAACCCTTGGCCTCAGTCGACGCTAGGGCCCTCCACGGAATCGGGGCTACGCGGGAGTGGCGACCGACAAGCAGGCGAGGGGGACAGCGAGTGGTTACCAACGAACCCCGGTTCGGTGAAGCGCGCGTGGCGGACCGGCGGGCCGCTCATCGCAATCTGCCCGACGAGGGTCTGGCCCAGATCCTGCACGACGCGCGCCAGCAGGCCGCGTCCCTGACCGCCCTCATCCATGTCATGGACCGCGGCTCCTACACGGTGACGCCGGAGTCGATGCACCACCTTGCCCGTGCGGCAAGCCAGCTCACCGACCTCCTTGAGCACGTGCTGGACCGATCCACAGCGCACGAGCGGTTGAGGGTGTGGCACTGCATCGGCGACCTCGTGATGGCGATGCAGCTCAGCCAGACCGTCGACCTGGAGCTCCTCGTCGACGAGGACGCATCAGTCGTCGCCAACGCGTCACTTCTCCGACGGGCGACGAGCAACCTGTTGGAGAACGCCGCTCGTGCTGCGGGTGACGCCGGGCACGTGCGGTTCCAGGTCTGCCGGTCGGCCGACTCCACCGTGCTCGTCGTCGAGGACTCCGGCCCGGGCTTCGGCACCGCGCCGCGGGGGCGCGCGTCGCTCGGCCTCGGCGTCGTGGCGGAGCTGGTCGGAAACGTGCACGGAAGCTTCGAGATCCGGCGGAGCGACCTGGGCGGCGCACTGTTGCGGATAACAATTCCGGATCGTCTGATCGATCTCACCATTGAGGGGCGAACAGCTGATGAATGTCCTGCTCTGTGATGACCACGTGCTTTTTTGCGAGGCGCTCAGCGCCGCGCTGGTGCAGGAGGGTCACGTCGTCGAGACGGCTTTCCGCCCCGCGGAGGCAATTGTCCGTGCTACGAACACGGTGATGGACACCGTGGTCATGGACCTCAACTTCCCCGACGGCGATGCCATCGCCGCCATCCGTGCCATCGTCGAGCAGTCACCCCAGACGTCGGTCGTCGTGCTGACAGCGACGATGGAGAGTCACCGGCTGCTCGACGCGCTCCGGGCCGGCGCTGCCGCGGTCTGCAGCAAGAGCCAGCGGCTGCAGGAGATCGTCTCGGTCATCCAGCGGACGCGCCCTGGCGGTGGCGCGACGGTGCCCACCGACGTGGTGCTGCGGCTGTTGCGGCGAGCGGACCGCAGCGAGGAGTACGCCCTGGCCGGTTTCCTCACGCCGAGGGAGTACGAGGTGCTGCGCCGGCTGGTCCAGGGCCAGAGCACGCACGTGATCGCCGCCGAGATGGGCGTCAGCTACAGCACGTCGCGCACCCACATCCAGAACGTCCTGGTGAAGCTCGGTGTGCACTCACGTCTCGCCGCTTCAGCCTTCGCGGTGCGCAACCACCTGGTCGACGACGACCTGGCCGTGGGCATCCCGGGCCGGGCCGGTCACGGCACGACCTGGACCGACTCGATCGCCGGCCCGGTCGGGTCGGACAGGCGGGCGGGAGACGTACGCGAGAGGGCCAGCGACAGGCAGGGCAGGGTGCCGGTGAGCCGGCGGGCCACGGCCTCCACCGGGGGCGCCGTCGGACCGAGTCCGGTGCCGGCAGCGAGGGTGGCGGCGAAGGCCCAGTAGCGTCGCAGCTCTCCGGCCATGTAGGTCCCGGCGACGAGCGCGCGACAGGCCGCGTCGCCTTCGAGCGCCCGGGTGACCGCTTGCGGGGCCGTCTCGCTGAGAGACACGGCCACGACCCGGTCCGGGCGCACGGACGTGAGCCGGCCGGCGAACGGCACCTCGCGCCTGCCGTGCGACGTACGGGGGCCGGAGCCTCCACTGGTCCGGCGCGGCTCGAGGATGCCGAAGACCGTACGTCCGTCGGAGACGGCCAGGTTGTCGCAGGTCGCCCGGTGGCCCGCCTCGATCTCAGCCTCGACGAGCGTCGACTTGCCCACCCCGCTCGGACCGGCCAGCAAGGGCGCCGACCGGTCGAGCACCAGGGCCGAGACGTGCAGCGGGGCGCGGCCGTGCACACCGCTCCACCACATCACGGGGTACTGCAGCAACACCGCCCGCATCAGCAGACTCGCCCGCTGCCGCAGGAGCGCCGACGCGAGTCGGGTCCGCCAGGGAGGAGCCCAGCGGGCACGAACCAGCAGCACGTCGTCCTGGGGCTCGAGAAGCAGGCTGAACCCGGAGCTGCAGGCGTTCTCCAGGAGAACTGCCGTCCCGTTGCTCCATGCACCGCGGGTGACCCGGTCTGCACCGGCCAGGACGAACGGCTGGCGAGTGACCTCGACGACCAGGTGCACCGTCGTCGGCGTCGCGGGATCCGGCTCGTGGTCGAACGACTCGCCGGCCAGCCCGCGTTGGAGGAGCTTCCTGGTCCACGCCGGTCCGCAGTCGATCCGCAGGCATTCGCCCCCGGTGAGGGCGAACTGAGCGGTCATGCTGGGTCAGGCTCCGCAGCCAACCAGGCCGCGGCGGCTACCTCCCGGGCGTGGGGGATCAGGGACACTGCCATCGGCTCGTACTCCGGGATGGCCTCCCGCAGGTAGCGGCGGGTCGCTTCGGCGTCGTTGCGGTCGGCAGCACGGTAGAGCCGGGAGAGGTGCAGGCCGAAGTCCGCCGGGATCGGCCGTGGACAGGCGGCTTGGACCCGGTCGTGTGCCGTGGCGACGCACGCCTCCCGGGTGCTGACGAGTGCCTCGTGCAGCTTCTCGCCGGGGCGCAGGCCGGTGAACTCGACCTGGTAGCCGTGCACGCCGAGCTGAGCGGCATAGGCCGACACCAGGTCGATGATGCGCACCGGTTCGCCCATGTCGAGGACGAACGTCTCGCCGTACTCCGCCATGGACGCCGCGACGAGAACCAGCCCGACGGCCTCCTCGATCGTCATGAAGTAGCGGGTCACGTCCGGGTGCGTCACCGTGACCGGACCGCCGTGGCGCAGCTGGGCTGCCAGCGTCGGCAGGAACGAGCCGCGGCTGCCGAGGACGTTGCCGAACCGTACGCTGCCGAGGCTGGTCGTCCCCGCTACGTTCGCCTGCACCACCATCTCGGCAAGCCGCTTGGTGGCGCCGAGGACCGACACCGGGTCAGCCGCCTTGTCGGTGCTGATCAGGATGAACCGCTCGGTGCCGACGTGCTGCGCGGCCTCCAGCAACGCCTGCGTCCCGCGGACGTTGGTCTTGACCCCCTCGCAGGGGTGGCGCTCGAGCACGGGCAGGTGCTTGTGCGCGGCGGCGTGGAAGACCACCTGCGGCGCGAACTCCTCGAACGTGTGGAAGATCCGCTTCTCGTCGCGGATGTCGGCCAGCACGATCTCCTCGGTGTCGAGCAGCGCCTCGCCGCTGAGCTCGAGCTGCAGCCGGTGCAGGTTGGACTCGTCGTGGTCGAGCAGGTAGAGCGCCGCGGGGTTGAACCTCCGGATCTGCCGGCACAGCTCACTGCCGATCGATCCGCCGGCGCCGGTGACCAGCACCCGCTTGCCCGCCACGATCGACCTGCCCTCCTGCTCGCCGATGTACCGCTCGCTGCGCCCGAGCAGCGCCTCGAGGGAGACCGACCTGAGGTCACTGGCGTGTGCGTCGCGCTCGACGGCGGCGAGGAAGGACGGCAGGTAGCGCACGCAGGCACCGGCAGCCGTCGCGGTGTTGCTGAGGCGGCGTACCTGGGCGACGGACAGCCGCGGGATGGCGATCAGCACGACGTGCGCATGGGTGCGGGTGACGACGTCCCCCAGGGACGAGAGGGGCCCGAGCACCGGCAGTCCGTGGACGGAGCGCTTCGCGAGGTCGTCGTCGAGGAAGCCGATGGGCCGCAGGCCGTAGCTGGGCGCGTCACGAAGGGCCCGTGCGAGGGTTCTCCCCGCCTGGCCGGCACCGACGACGAGCGCGGTCAGCAGGTCTGGGCCCACGGTTACGGTGTGGGCGCGATCCCGGATGTGGGCGAACATTGTTCCTCCGTTGGTGGGCCGGGCTAACCGCGTACGGTTCTGAGCTGGTCTGCGACGTAGTCGACGTCGTCGGTGGTGAGGCCGGGGTGCATGGGCAGCGACAGCACCTCTTCGAAGGCCACGTCTGCCTCGACCAGGCCGGAGCAGGCGTCGTCGCCGAGGGTGCGACGGAAGTACGGGAACCGGTGGACCGGAATGAAGTGCACCGACGTGTCCACCCCCCGGAGGGCGAGCTCGGTCGCCACCCGGTCACGGTGCAGGCCGAACTCGGGCGTGACCCTGACGACGTAGAGGTGCCAGGCGTGCGTGCCTCGTACCGGCCGTGGGGCGCGGGCGATGCCGGCGATGCCGTCGAGCGCGCGGTCGTACTCGTCGGCCATCAGCCGCCGCTGCTCCTGCCACGCCGGGAGTCGGCGCAGCTGACCGCGCCCGATCGCGGCATGCACGTCGCTCAGGTTGGCCTTGAGGCCCTCGTCGTCGACCGAGTACGCCCATCCGCCTCCGGGGGCGTAGCGACGCCAGGCGTCGCGCGACATGCCATGGAGTCGCACCCGCCGCGCGAAGTCGGCGAGCTCGTCGTCCTCCGTGGTGATCGCGCCACCCTCACCCATGGGCAGGTTCTTGGTGGCATAGAAGCTGAAGCAGGCGGCGCGGGAGACCCGTCCGACCGGCACGTCGCCGACCGACGTACCCAAGGCGTGCGCGGCGTCCTCGATGACGCGGTCGTCGGCCAAGCCGGCCGCGTCGGCAAGGGCCGCGACGTCCGCCGGGTAGCCGGCCATGTGTTGCACCACCATTGCTGCGGGCCGGGACCGGACCGCAGCGGCGGCGACCTGGTCGGGGCGTGGAACAAGGGTTCGCGCGTCCACGTCGACCAGGACGGGATGCAGCCGCGCATGCAGGATGGCTTGGACCGCTCCGCAGAAGGTCATCGTCGGGGTGAGGACGTCCGCACCCTCCGGCAGGTGCAGTGCCCGCAGGCTGATCTCCAGCGCGGCGGTGCACGAGCTCACCGCGACGGCGTTCCGGACGCCGAGATGCTCGGCGAACTCCTGCTCGAAGGCCAGGCTCTGTGCGCCCGTGGTGAGCCACCCGCTGGTGAGGACCCGCGCCACCTCGGCCCTGGCCTCGTCCGACACCGGTGTGGAGGCGAACGCCACACGGCGGGGTGCCGCCGCCGGGGCTCCGGCCGGGGGGAGCGGTTGGGAGACCTCGGTGGTCATGACTACGCGCCCCTGAGCAGGGTCGTCGTGCCGCTGAGCGGGCGGTGGAGCGCGCGTGAGTAGCAGCGCTCGGTCGTCGCGATGGCGGCGTCGCTGTCCACGACCCGGGATGGCGGCCTGCGGGTCCGTCCCCGGGCCGCTTCCTGCAGCGCGTCCTCGACGGCGTCGACGAGGTGCTCTGCGTCGGAGCTGACCAGCAACGACCCGCCCTCGGCGAGATCGACGAAGTCCGCTGCGACATCGCCCGGCGTACTGATGATCGGGATCCCGGCGTTGGCGGCGTCCACGGCCGGGGTGCGGGCGGCGAAGTTCGACCCTGCGGTGACGAGCACGTCCATCGCCGGCAGCAGCCGCCGGCCGACCTCCTGTCCGACGACGTGCGTCTGCCTCGGCAGGCTTTGGTGAGGTGCGTCGTACGCCGAGCCGGTTCTCGGGCCCGATGCCACCCAGACCGGCATCACGTCGTGTCGACTGGACCGGGCGAGCTGCCGCATGGCGTGGCAGAGCCGGTCGGTGGCCGGGCCGAAGCCGATGACCACCGTCTGCCCCGGCGAGACGCCGAGCTCCTGCCTGCTCCTCGCCCGCAGCGACGCCCACTCCGCCGGGTGGACGTCGACGCACGGCAGGAGCGGCAGGGGAAGCACGTGGCTGCTCGGCGCGATCCCGTCGTTGACGAGACCGATGGCGTTGCTGCGCCCGTGCACCAGCCACCAGGGTGACGGCACAGGCCGCCGCCGGCGCACCGGGTGCGTACGGCGTGGCCGGCTGCTCGGCGTCACGACGAGGGGGATCGAGATCCTGCCGAGCTCGAGCATCGCGAACGTCGGGGAACCGATCACGTGGACGAGGTGGTAGCGGGCGAGCTGCTCGCGGCGTACACACACGTCGTCCTGCGCCGTGGTGACGGTGACGTGGATGCCGGTTCGCTGGGCGATCTCGGCGACGGCGTCCGCCACCGTGGTGTCGATGTCGGACGACGCGCGGTCGCCGACAACCAGGAGGACCCTGAGCTCCATGGGCTGACCCCGTCCTCACCTGCGTCGAGTGGCGCGTCGGTCCAGCACCGGCGCAACGGCCGGACTGGTGCCGGCCACGCTGACGGTAGGGAGGTCGGACGCTCAGGGGATCGGGCAGGAGGACGACCCCGGCTACGACGCCTGCAGGGGCGGTAGCGCTAGCGCGACGACGAAGCGGCGCTGTGGCCGCTCGCGGTCGACGGTGGCCGGATGCCGGCGTCCAGCGCGACGGCCACAGCCTCCAACGTGTTGTGCACGTGCAGCTTCGCGAACAGGCTCTGCACGTGGGTGCGCACGGTGTTGACCGAGAGGCGGAGCCGCTTGGCGCTGGCCTTGCGGTCCAGCCCCTCGACCAGGCACAGCAGGACGTCGTGCTCGCGCGGCGTCAGGGCGGCCAGCGCACCTCGCTGCCGGGGTATCGGGCCGCCCGGCCCGACCAGCTCCCGGAACACGCCGGCCAGCAGTTCCGGTGGGAAGGAGCTGTGGCCGTCCGCCGCGATCCGTACGACGTCGAGCAGGTCCTGGGCCCGGTTGGTCTTGGACGCCCAGGCCGTCGCGCCGTTCCAGATCGCCTGGACCGCCTGGCGCGGGCTGTCGGTGGTGGTGACGACCACGATGGCGGCTCGCGGGCAGGCCTCGTGGACCTGCGCCACCACGTCGACGCGGCCACCGTCGACGTCGACCGTCACCACGTCCGGCCGCAGGGCCCGGATCGCCGCCACGGCGACCGCCGGCTCGGAGGCCGAACCGACGACCCGGAGGTCCTCGGCCGTCGAGAGCAGGGCGGCGAGGGCATCGGCGAACGCCGGCTGCTCATCCACGACGAAGACCCGATGTTGGTTCACCGGTCCACACTGGGTCGCCAGCCGGCCGGAGGCATCCGTCAGGTGCAGGAGGCGGTCTCATACACCTGCAGGAGACGGACCCCCGGAGCCGCCCGGTGTCCCGCCTGCCGGTGAGAGCCGGCTACGCAACGGCACGCAAGAAATCTACGCAAGATCGGCAATAGTTGATAACACTTTGGATAACGTCGACAGAGGTCTTGTGTGGACCATGACACAGCCCTATGGTCAGCCCTCGTCACCCGCCGCTGTCCGGTGGGGGCCCGATCCGTGGCTCCCGCGCGACAGCCAGGCGGCAGGGTAACCCCAGCCAGGGAGTGCGCATGTTCCGCAGCACGAGAACGGCCGGCCTCGCCGGCACCCGTAACCGCAAGTTCGGCCTCGCCGCCTCGCTGACCGCAGCAGCGGTCGGCGCGAGCCTGGCCATTGCCCCCGGAGCCGCAGTCGCCGGCCCCACCAGCTCGCTCGGCACCAGGGCAGCACTCGCACCGTCCCTGACGGCCGGCCGTGGCGCCGACCCGGGCTTCATCGAGCAGGAAGCCGAGACCGCCAACACGACCGGCACGATCATCGGGCCGAGCACGGCTGCCTACACCCTGCCGTCAGAGGCCTCCGGCCGTACGGCGGTCAAGCTCACCGGCGTCGGCCAGTTCGTCGAGTTCACGTTGCCCAAGGCAGCCAACGGGCTCACCCTGCGTTACAGCATCCCGGACGCCCCGAACGGCGGCGGCATCACCGCCCCGATCAACCTGCTCATCAACGGCCGGCACGCGCAGACGCCGGTCCTCACGTCGCAGTACGCCTGGCTCTACAACCAGTATCCGTTCAGCAACGACCCCAACGCCGGCCCGATCCACATGGACTGGTGGCTCACCGAGTGCTCCTGCGTTCCCTCGGCCACGACTCCGACGCCGACGTTCACGACGCCGTTCCGGCCGTTCCACTTCTACGACGAGCAGCGGATCATGCTCGACCGCACCTACGGTGCCGGCACCAAGATCCGGTTCCAGGTGCCTGAGGGCTCGCCCGCGGCGTGGTACGTCATCGACCTCATGGACTCCCAGCAGGTTGCGCCGCCCATCCAGAAGCCGTCCGGTGCCCTGTCGGTCGTCAGCTTCGGCGCCGACCCGACCGGCGCTGCCGACTCCGGCAACGCCTTCGACGCCGCCGTCGCGGCGGGCGCTGCCCAGCACCGCCCGGTCTACATCCCCGCGGGCGAGTTCCAGATCAACCGTCACATCGTGCTGCCGAGCAACGTCACCCTCACCGGCGCCGGCAACTGGTACTCCATCATCACCGGCCACCAGACGCCGGCCATCGACCCTGATGGCTCCGCCGGTCACACCGGCCCCGGCATCTACGGCAAGTACGCCACCGACGGCGGCAGCAACAACGTGCACATCTCCAACTTCGCCATCATGGGCGACGTACGGGAGCGGCTCGACCTCGACCAGGTCAACGGTATCGGTGGCGCGCTCGGCGGCGGTTCGACGGTCTCCGGCATGTACATCGACCACACCAAGGTCGGCCTGTGGCTCGACGGTCCGTTCAGCGGGCTGACGGTCTCGAACAACTTGGTCGTCAACCAGATCGCGGACGGCATCAACCTGCACCAGGGTGTCTCCCACGTCCTCGTCCAGAACAACTTCTTCCGCAACACCGGCGACGACGCGATGGCCATGTGGTCGGAGAAGGCCTCGGCCAGCTCGGGACTGCCGGCGTCGACGACCGACCACGACAACCGGTTCGACCACAACACCGTCCAGACCCCGACGCTGGCCAACGGCATCGCGATCTACGGTGGCCGGGACAACGCGGTGTCGAACAACCTGGTCGCCGACCCGATCCGCGAGGGTAGCGGCCTGCAGATCGGCTCGCGCTTCGGTTCGACCCCGTTCGAGGGCAACCTGACCTTCGACGGCAACACCACGGTCCGGGCCGGTACGTACGAGCTCAACTGGAACATCGGCCTCGGCGCCATCTGGATCTACGCCCTCGAGAGCTCGATCAACGCCAACATCACGGTGAGCAACTCGAGCTTCCTGGACAACACCTACAACGCGATCATGATGGTGTCCGACTTCCCGGTGAAGGACCTGTACACCATCACGAACGTCCACTTCAAGAACATCCACGTGGACGGCACCGGAACGTCGGTGCTCAGTGCCCGGGTCGCCGGGTCCGCGTCGTTCCAGAACGTGGACGCCCGCAACGTCGGTGCCGTCGGCATCAACAACTGCGGATCGTTCCACTTCACCCCGGCCGGCTCGGAGTTCTCCGTGGGCGACCTGGGCGGCAACGACGGTGGCGGCACCACCGGGCCGTGGATGGCCTCGTGGGAGCTTCCCAACACCATCACCTGCGACGACCGCCCGCCGGTGGTCGTTCCGCCGGCGCCCTCACCCTGGTCGTAACGGCCTGGTGAGGCCCGCACAGCACCACTGATCCACCACTCTCGGTACGGGTGTCCGCGACTGCTTCTCTCCTGGTCGCGGGCACCCGTACTGTGCTGTGCGGGGAACGTCGTCCGGGCGCTGAGAGTTGACCACGGAGTTGACCGGCGAGTTGACCAGTGGGCCGGCAGCGACAGAGGCGACGACACAGAGGCGGGGACTCAGTTGAGCAGCAGGGATGACGCGGGCCCGACGGTGTCCGAGGAGCCGGTCGCGCAGCCCGACCTCCCGTCGCGGAGACGGCCCCGCACGCCGGGCTGGTTGGAGTTCCCGCTCCTCATCGTGATCGCCGTCGGGCTGGCGGTGCTGATCAAGACCTTCCTGCTGCAGGCCTTCTACATCCCGTCGTCCTCGATGGAGCAGACGCTGCACGGCTGCCCGGGATGCCAGGGGGACCGGATCCTGGTCAACAAGATCGTCTACGACCTGCGTGGCATCCATCGCGGCGACATCGTGGTGTTCAACGGCAAGGACAACTACGCCAGCGACGGGACACCGGCCTACGTCCCGAGCAACCCGGTCAGCGGCGCCTTGCACAAGGTCATCGACTTCATCGGGTTGGCGCCCCAAGGCACCGACTACGTCAAGCGGGTCATCGGCCTGCCCGGGGACACCGTCCAGTGCTGCGACTCGGCGGGCCGAGTGACGGTCAACGGGGTCGGGCTCGACGAGCCGTACGTCTACCAGGACGACCACCACTCCTTCGGTCCGGTCACCGTCCCGGCCGGCCGGCTGTGGGTGATGGGCGACCACCGCAGCGACTCCGACGACTCGCGCTACATCACCCCTGCCACCGTGCCGGAGAACGACGTCATCGGCCGCGCCTTCGTCACCATCTGGCCCCCGTCCCGTTGGGGCTGGCTCTCGCCGCGGACCTACCACGGAG
>JAWWOL010000423.1:0-3233 GCA_033851695.1 Frankiales bacterium | reverse complement strand
CGATGAACCCGCCGACGCGTACGGGGTCCTCGTCCGTCCTTGCCCAGACGATCATCCAGCCCAGTGCCTCCGCCCCGGTGGAGAAGATCTTGTGGCCGGACAGCAGCCAGCGGTCGCCGTCCCTGCGGGCGGTGGTCCTGGGCAGACCGCCTCGCGCAGGAGTGCCCAGCTCGGGCTCGACTCGCAGGCCGTTGAGCAGCACCGGCCGCTGCGCCGACTCGGCCAGCACCTCGTCGTAGACCTCCGCCGGCCAGCCCCCGACCCGGTCCTGCGCGGCGTGGGTGAACAGCGTCATCGCTGTTACGAGGGCGACGGAAGGGTCGCCCTTGCCGACCTCGTGCAGGACGTCGACGGTCCGGGCCAGACCTGCGCCCTCGCCGCCGAACCGGGCCCCGATCGTGGCGTTGAGCAGCCCGGCTTCGTGCACGGCAGCGACACCCTCGTACGGGAAGCTGCCGTCCCTGTCGTGCTCCTCGGCACGGGAGGCGAGCTGCTCGGTGAGCGTCATGGGTGCAGGTCCGCGAGGTTGACCACGATGGCTTCCTGCGTGCTGCGGGCGATGACGACGACCGCCTCGACGTACGGGTCCGGGTTCTCCTCGCGGTGCGGCACGAACGGCGGGACGAAGACGTAGTCACCGGCCTTGGTGACGATGCGCACCTCTTCGCCGTCCTCGAGGAACACGAACTCCGGCGTCCCGCTGACCACGTAGATCGCGGTCTCCGACTCGCCGTGGTGGTGGTTGGCCGAGGTCAGCCCTGGGGCGACGTGGGTCTGGCCGAGCCAGAGCCGCTGGCTGCCGACGGTGGCACCGCTGACACCTGCGTAGCGGCGCATGCCCGAGGTCTGCGCGGTCTCCGGGTCGAGGCGTGACGGCGGGATGTGGTGCAGGACGGGTGCATGGTGAAAGGGATCGAGCTGGGCGGACACGGTGGACTCCGGGAGGGACACGTGCAAAAAGCCGCACGCGGAGGACGCGGGCGGACCAGGCGAGAGGGACGCGAAGGCTGTCAGAACCCCGGACAGGCCGCGGAAATCACCCGGAGAAGGTCGATGTGACCCCGGGTGACGAGCATGATCGAACGCGGCATAGCCAAAAAGTACCTGCTACGCGGTCGATGTCAAGAGTGTTTGACAAATCCTGGCGGTAAGGTCAGGATTGCCGACATGCCTGCCGCTCCGCTCGTCCGTCGCCGTTGCGTCGACCTGGGCCGAGACTGCAGCTGTCGCTGTCGCCGCGTCTGAGCGACCCGCGTCGGCCGCACCTCGCCGCTGTCCGTGAGGCCTGCCGCCGACCCAGCACCGACCACCCTGCCGCACCCGACCTGCCCTGAGCCTTCGCTCGGACGGTGGGGTGTCGCCGCCCGTACGGGCTGTCCGTTGTCGCGCCCGCCGCTGGCTCCAGTGGCGATCTTCCCGCATGCCCACCCAGAGAAGGAATCGTCCCGATGTCTGCCCCGCGTTTGACACCCCGCCGCACGACGGCGGTCACTGCTGCCCTGATCGCCCTCTCGGTCGGCGCGTCCGCCTGCCAGTCCAAGACCCACCTCACCGCCGCCGGCAGCTCTGGCTCGGCCGGCACCACGGGCAGCACCAGCAACGTTGCGACCGGGGGGTCTGGAACGCTGAACTGGGAGTGGCAGCTGCCGACCTCGTGGGACCCGGTCACGTCGACGGCTGGTTGGGACGTCCACGTGCTGTCGCTTGTCTACAGCTCGATCACCGGCCTCGACCCGAGCGGAAAGGCTGTTCCTGCGGTCGCCTCGTCCTGGAAGTACGGGGCCGACGGCAAGAGCATCACGTTCACCTTGCAGTCCGGCCTGAAGTTCAGTGACGGCACGGCGCTCGACGCCGCAGCAGTGAAGACGAACATCGAGCGGGGCAGGGACTTCCCCAACTCGCGGATCGCCTCGCAGCTCAGGGAGGTCAAGGACGTCGTCGTCAAGAGCCCGACCGAGGTCGAGCTCGACCTGGCCCAGACCGACTACCAGATCCCCAACCTGCTGGCCGGCAAGACCGGCATGCTGGTCAGTCCCGCCGCCATCGCCAAGGACGCCGCTGGGCTGTCGACCAAGCCGGTGGGTGATGGGCCGTTCACCCTGACGTCGTACGTGCCGGACTCGCACGCCGACCTCGTCCGCAACCCGGGCTACTTCAACGCCACCGCGATCAAGCTGGCGAAGTTCTCGGTCAAGGCGATCAGCGAGCCGCAGCAGATCCTGGCGGCGCTGCAGTCCGGTGACGTCAACGTCGCGGTCATCCCCGGCAGCATCGCCAAGGCCGCCCAGGCGGCGGGCTTCACCATCAACGAGATCCCGGCCCTGACCGTCAACACGCTCGACGTCAACACCAACAAGGCGCCGTTCAACAATCCCAAGGTGCTCGAGGCGATCAACTACGCCATCGACCGCCAGGCATTGGTCGACACCCAGGAGTTCGGGCACGGGACTCCGTCGTACCAGCCGTTCCCGAAGGGCTACGTCGGCTACAGCCCGGCGCTGGCCGACCTCTACCCGCACGACGTGGCCAAGGCCAAGCAGCTGCTCGCCGAGGCCGGCTACCCCCACGGCCTGAGCTTCGAGCTCACCACCTCCAAGGCCACTGGCGTCTCCGAGCAGCTTCAGTCCCAGCTCAAGGAGGCAGGCATCACGGCGACCCTCAAGGTGATCCCGGCCGACCAGTTCACCAACCTCGTCTATGTCAACAAGACCGCAGCGATCGCCATCGACGGCACCGCTGGGCGCGAGTCACCGCTGCAGATGCTCGACGTGCTCTACAGCCCGGCCGGCCTGATGAACGCGACCGCGGCCCAGCCGAGCGACGTAGGCGCCCTGTTCAACCAGGTCCGCGGCGTCTCGCTGGACTCGCCGTCCTACCAGAAGACCCTGCAGGCAGCGGTCGACGCTGCGGTCAAGAGCCCGACCAGCCCGCACATCTGGCTGTACGCGTACCCGCGCCTGCTCGCCACCAGCAAGAAGGTCACGGGCCTGCAGTCCGACCTCGTGGTGCAGCGGTTCGAGGGCACGCAGGTGACGCAGTAGCCATGGCGCTCACTGTCGCGGTCAGTCGTCCCGTGGGCGGGCTGGAGGTCGCCCGCCCCCGGAACGGCTCGGCCACAGCGCGCCGCCTCGGCCGATGGGTGGGGATCTACCTGCCGGTCGTCCTCGCCAGCACGTTCATCACCTTCGGGCTCGGCTCGCTGTCCAACGCCAACCCTGCTGCCTCCGTCCTCG
>JAWWOL010000416.1:0-3592 GCA_033851695.1 Frankiales bacterium | reverse complement strand
TGCGTGGCTGGGGTGAGTCGCTGTCCCGGCAGGGCGGTGGGGCCGGCGGCAGCGGCGGTGGCATCGGCACCCGCGGTCCGGGTGAGACCAAGATCGAGACCGACCGTCGCCGGATCCGCACCCGGATGGCCAAGCTGCGCCGCGAGATCGCCGGCATGTCCACCGCGCGGGACCTCAAGCGCCAGCAGCGCGACCGCAACGCCGTGCCGTCGGTGGCCATCGCCGGCTACACCAACGCCGGCAAGTCCTCCCTGCTCAACCGGCTCACCGGCGCGGGCGTGCTGGTGGAGAACGCCCTGTTCGCCACCCTCGACCCGACCGTACGCCGGGCGCAGACCCCGGACGGCCGGCTCTACACGCTGACCGACACGGTGGGCTTCGTCCGGCACCTGCCGCACCAGCTGGTCGAGGCGTTCCGCTCGACGCTCGAGGAGGTCGCACACGCCGACCTCGTTCTGCACGTCGTCGACGGCTCCGACCCCGACCCCGAGAGCCAGCTGTCGGCCGTCCGAGCCGTGCTCGCCGACATCGACGCGGCCAACCTGCCTGAGCTGGTCGTCGTCAACAAGATCGACGCCGCCGACCCGCTCGTCCTCAACCGGCTGGTGCGCAGCGAGCCGGGCTGCCTGCTGGTGTCGGCCAGGTCCGGCCGCGGGCTGGCCGAGCTGCTCGAGCACATCACGGCGGCACTGCCGCGGCCCGACGTCGAAGTCAACGTGGTCGTTCCGTACGACCGGGGTGACCTGGTGTCGCGGGTCCACGTCGAGGGCGAGGTCATCGACGAGCAGCACACCGGCGAGGGCACGGTGCTGCGGGCCAGGGTCGGCACGGTGCTCGCGACGGAGCTGGCCCGGTTCGTCGTCGTCGCGCCAACGGCCTAGTCGCCGCAGGTCCGCTGAGGCGAAACGGTGCTGGGCCAACCGCCTGCCAAGGTTCGTGCACCGGGCGCTCAGGCCGCGGCGCCCCTTGCCGATGGACTACATCATGGTCACGCGGCACGGGGGTCGGGCGAGGGCTGTCGCCGGGCGTCCACTGCTGGCGGGTCGCCTTCGGGTCATCGTCCCTACGCTGGCCGTATGCGTCGGGGTGTTCACCCTCGCCGGCTCGGGGCGGTCCCAGTTCGCCGTCGTGGCGCCCGCTCTCGGTGTGTTCTGCGTCGTCGCGGCTGTTCTCACCGGCTTGCGGATGCGGGTCGACCAGCGCGCAGGGATGTTCAGCTGGGCCTGCGCTGCCGGTGCCGTCGCCCTGCTCGGCCTGGGCCGGCTGTCAGGTGCGCCCACACCCACCGACCCATCGACCGTGCTGGTCTTCCCGATGGCCGTGGTCCTGCTGGCCGCGGCCCTGCTCCTGCTGCCCCGCCCGGGCGTGCCCATCGCCGCGTCCGACCGGTCGTCGGCTCGCCTGGCCTGCGACGGACTGGTGGCCGGCTTCGCGGTGCTGTTCTTCGCCGGCCAGTACGTCTTCGTGCGCGGCCTGGACTGGGACAAGGCGCTGCCCTGGGCGGTGACCGTCAACGTTGGCGCTCTCGTCCTGCTGGCCGGCGCCGTCCTGACGGTGATCGGCCGCCTGCGCGCGACGGGCGGCCCACCCCTGGAGGGTGTGCTCGGCCTGGCGGCGGGGGCGATCGCCTGCGGTCTCGGCGATCTGACCTTCCTGGCGCACAGCGTCGGCGTAGTACCGGCCGTCGGCCAGCCTCCCTGGCGTGACCTCGGCAGCATCGCCGCGGTGGTCGGGGTCGCCGGGGCTGCCCTCGTCGGTCCGGGCTCCGCCGCCCCTGCCCTGCCGCGTCTGCGGCGCGAGGTGCTGGCGGCGCTGGCCCTCGTGGTGCCGTCGGCGCTGGTGCTCGTACTGGCCCTGCTGATGGTCCTCCGCGGCCAGCACGTCCGCCCGGCCGCGGTGCTCGCCGGCCTGGGCCTGGTCAGCGCACTCCTGGTTCGCTACGTGTTCGCCCGGCTGGACCACCTGACGATGAGCCGCACCCTCGAGGCCGAAGTCGAGCAGCGGACCTTGGCGGCCGTGACCCGCGAGCAGTGGTTCCGTTCGCTGGTGCAGAACTCCTCCGATGTGCTGACCGTCGTCGACGTCGGGGGCACCGTGCGCTACCAGTCCCCGGCGATGACCCGGGTGTTCGGCCACGACCCGGCGCTGATGGTCGGCACCCCGATGAGCTCCCTGCTGCGGCCCACCGACGCCGCCCGGCTCGAGGAGCTGATGGCCGAGGCTCGGCGAACCCCTCGTGCCACGTACACCATGGAGTTCGCGGTCTGGCACCGCGCGGGCCACTGGTGCGACACCGAGACCACCGTCACGTCGCTGGTCGACGACCGTGACATCCGCGGGCTGGTGCTCAACACCCGTGACATCAGCGAGCGCAAGCGGCTCGAGGACGCGCTCACCCACCAGGCCTTTCACGACACCCTGACCGGGCTGGCCAACCGCGCGCTGTTCCAGGACCGGGTCGGTCATGCGTTGCGGCACGCGGGTGGGCACTCGCGCGTCGCCGTGCTGTTCCTGGACCTCGACGGCTTCAAGGGCGTGAACGACACGCAGGGCCACGCCGTCGGTGACGTGCTGCTGGGGCTGGTGGCCGAGCGGCTGAAGCACTGCGTCCGGCCCTCGGACACCGTGGCCCGGCTCGGCGGCGACGAGTTCGCCGTGCTGGTCGAGGACCCGGACGGCATCCGCGCGGCGGTGTGGGTGGCTGAGCGGGTGGTCGCGACCTTGGGCCAGCCGTTCCTGCTCGACGGCCGAGAGCTCTCGATCGGCGTCTCCGTCGGCATCGCCGGCAACTCCACCGGCACCGAGACCGAGGACGTGCTGCTGCGCAACGCCGACGTCGCGATGTACCGCGCCAAGGCCAGGCGCGAGGGCGGCTGGGTGCGGTTCGAGTCCGGGATGCGCGACGCGCTGGTCGAGAAGATCGAGCTGGAGAACGACCTCAAGCTGGCGCTCGCGCGCGGGCAGCTCGCGGTCTACTACCAGCCGACGGTCGAGCTGGCCCGCGGCCTGGTCGTCGGCGCCGAGGCGCTGCTGCGCTGGCACCACCCGACGCGGGGGCTGATCGCGCCGGAGGGGTTCATCCGACTGGCCGAGGAGTCCGGGCTGATCACCGCCATCGGCGAGCACGTCCTGCGTGAGGCTTGCAGGGCGGGCGCGCGGTGGCAGGTCTGGGCGCCCGCCGGGCAGCATTTCCACATCGCGGTCAACATCTCCGCGCGCCAGGTCGCGCCGGCGCTGGTCGAGACGGTGCGGGCGGCCCTGGCCGAGTCCGGGCTGCCGCCGGGGGCACTGATCCTCGAGGTGACCGAGAACATTCTCGTCGAGCGGACCGAGGAGATCCTCGCCCTGCTGCACCAGCTCAAGGCGCTGGGCGTACGGCTGGCGATCGACGACTTCGGTACGGGGTACTCGTCGCTGTCCTACCTGTCGCGGTTCCCGGTCGACATCCTCAAGATCGACCGCTCCTTCGTGGAGGCAGTGGCCATCGAAGGTTCCGAGCAGGGCGAGCTCGCGCGGACGATCCTGCACCTCGGCCAGTCGATGCACCTGTCCACGGTGGCGGAGGGGATCGAGACCCAGGCACAGTACGCGG
>JAWWOL010000405.1:0-3138 GCA_033851695.1 Frankiales bacterium | reverse complement strand
GACGCCGGCCTCGCCGGCGCGCCCGACGTCGTCCTGACCGCGACATTGTCCAAGGCGCTCGGCAGCCAGGGCGGCGCAGTCGTGGCAAGCCAAGCGGTGATCGACCACCTGATCGACACCGCCCGGTCGTTCATCTTCGACACGGGCCTGGCACCGTCCTGCGTAGGCGCTGCCGATGCCGCACTGTCCCTGATTACCAAGGACTCTGGGCTCTCCGCGTCGGCACGATCCAACGCCGGCCTGCTCGCCTCGTACGCCGGCGGGCTCGGGCTGGAGACGTCAGCCCCTGCTGCCGCCGTCGTGCCGGTCGTCATCGGAGACCCGACCGCGGCCCTGGCGGCACAGGCCCTGTGCGCGTCGGCGGGCGTACGGGTCGGCTGCTTCCGGCCACCCTCGGTGCCGGACGGCCGCTCCCGGCTGCGGCTGACAGCGCGGGCCGATCTCGACGACGACCAGCTCTCCATCGTACGGGCGGCCCTGAGCGCCGTACGCGGTGGGCTCGGCTGAGGTTTTTTGCCGCTCCCCATGTTCCGGCCCGGCGCTGGTGGGCAGTGAGCATCTGGTCCGGCGTTGCCAGCGCCGAGGCAGACCGATGCGGGAACGTCCTCGGGGAGCGGCCATGTCCACAACGTCGTCGTCGGTCGGCACGACCCGGGATGGTGGAGCTCCGGGCCTTCGCCGCAGCATCGGCTTCTGGGGGCTGACGTTCGTCTCGCTCGGCTCCATCATCGGGTCCGGCTGGCTGCTCGGGGCCCTCGGCGCTGCACAGGCCGCCGGGCCGGCCTCCCTGATCTCCTGGGTGCTCGCCGGGGCGATGCTGGCAGTCCTGGCACTGGTGCACGCGGAGCTGGGCGCGACCTACCCGGTCGCCGGCGGGACCGCCCGGTTTCCGTACTACGCCTTCGGCGCGCTGGCCGGCTTCACGGCGGGCTGGGCGGCCTGGCTGCAGGCCGTGACCCTGGCGCCGATCGAGGTCGAGGCGAGCCTGCAGTACCTCAGCAACACGCACTGGGCCAAGGCCCATCTGGTGATGCTGCACAGCAACGGCACCCTCAACCCGACCGGCATCGGCATCGCGTCCCTGCTCATGGTGCTGTTCCTGGTCATCAACCTGCTCGGTGCCAAGCTGCTCTCCGACAGCAACTCCGCCATGGTGATCTGGAAGACGCTCGTGCCGGTCCTCACGATCGTGGTGCTGATCGTGCTGGTCTTCCACGCCTCCAACTTCAACGCCGGTGGCACGTTCGCCCCGTACGGTGCCCATGGCATCTTCGCCGCCCTGCCCGCTGGTGTGGTCTTCGCGCTACAGGGCTTCGAGCAGGCGATCCAGCTCGGGGGCGAGGCGCGAAACCCCAAGCACGACCTGTCCCGCGCCATCATCACGGCCATGTGCGTCGGCACGACCATCTACATCCTGCTCGAGGTGGCGTTCATCGGGGGACTCAATCCGGCCGACATCGCCCACGGTTGGGCCAACCCCGTCACCAAGGGCGACTTCGGCCCGTACGCGACGATCGCGACCGCTGCGGGTGCCGGCTGGCTCGCGACGATCCTGTACATCGATGCGTTCGTCTCCCCTGCTGGCACCGGCCTGGTCTACATGGGCACGTCGGCGCGGCTCTCCTACGCCATCGGCCAGGAGGAAGCCCTTCCGGCAGCCCTGACCACGCTCAACCGCCGCGGCGTCCCGCTCTACTCACTGCTGCTCGCCTTCGTGATCGGCGAGCTTGCGTTCCTACCGTTCCCGAGCTGGCAGTCGCTCGTCGGTCTGGTCACCTCGGCGACGGCCACGATGTACGCCTTTGCGCCGGTGTCGCTGGCGGCGCTGGCCAGGCGCGACCCGGACCGCGAGCGCCCTTACCGCCTGCCGGCAGCCAAGCTGCTCGCACCGATCGGCTTCGTCTCGGCCAACCTCATCATCTACTGGTCCGGCTTCGAGGCGAGCTGGAAGATCCTGGTCGCGATCGTCATCGGCCAGCTGCTGTACGGAATGTCCCTGGGCCGGAGTGGCGGCCTGCGGCGCTGGGACGTCGACTGGCGTGCGGCGTCGTGGATCTGGCCATGGCTCGGTGGGATGACCGTGATCGGCCTGCTGGGCCGCTACGGCCAGGGTTCGCAGGACGTGCTGCCCAGCTGGGTCGACCTGGTGGTGGTGGGTGCCTTTGCCGTCGCCATCTTTTACTACGCGGTCAGCGTCGCCATGCCCGCGGAGCAGGTCGGCCGTGCGGTGTCGCAGGAAGAGCGGGCCGCCCATCCGAGCCTGGCCGGCTGACCTCTAGGGCACCGAAAGGCCAACAGGTGCAAGGGCCAGGTGGGCGTCGAGCCGGCGGCGCAGGCTGATGGCCGACGCGGCGACGGCAGTGAACAGCGTGCCGCCTTGGGCCAGCAGCATCGTCGCGGAGTCGCGTTCCGGCGCGACGACGGACTGCCCGAAGCCGACGGTCAGCAGCGAGCCGGCGGCCCGCCCCGGCCCGAGCATCGATGGACCGTGGGTCACCGGGTCTCCCCCGCGCAGCCGGGAACCCGTACGCAGCAAGGGAACCCCGCCACGCACGACGTCGATGCGAGTGCTCGCCTCGCCGCCGGTCTCACCGTAGCGACCGAGAACGACCTCCTCGCGCCAGAGCAACGTGGCGTCGGCCGCCATCGTGATGTCCGTCAGCAGGTCGACGGCGGCCTCGTCCGCGACGA
The DNA here is from genome assembly GCA_033851695.1 of Frankiales bacterium. Classification (GTDB taxonomy): domain Bacteria; phylum Actinomycetota; class Actinomycetes; order JAWWOL01; family JAWWOL01; genus JAWWOL01. Next base: position 447 of record JAWWOL010000405.1, on the reverse strand, counting down.
CGACCGGCTCGAGCAACAGCTCCAGCGAGGCGCCTGCTCCGACCGTGGCCCTCATCACGATCCGGGCGACACCGCCGCCCGCCGAGGGCAGCACCAGGGTCGATGCGACTGCCCGCAGTCTGAGCGAGCAGCCGTCTGGCACCTCGATCAACAGCTCGAGGTCGTCTCCTCCGAGCGGACCAGCAGCACCCTGCGCGAGGTGCACCGCATCGTCGGCCGGACGTAGGACAATCGGCAGGTCACTGCGCAGAACCCTTGCGGTATAAGGACCTCCGGGCCCGGCGACGACGCGGGCGCGAGCCTTCACCGCACCCGCGTCCAGTCGGCGACCCGCTCGAGCACCCACGCCGACACGTCGGGCGTCGACGGCTGCTCGCGCAGCGAGGAGAAGATGACCGGCGCGTCACCGCGCACCGCCTTGGCGTCGCGGTCCATCACGGACAGGTC
>JAWWOL010000323.1:0-5900 GCA_033851695.1 Frankiales bacterium | reverse complement strand
GGAGGTGCTGCGCGCCAAGCGCGTGCAGGGCATGCTCGGCAACCGCCTGGACGGGCCGGACGGGGACACGGTCGTGGTGCACGCCTCCGAGCGCGGCAACCTCAAGCAGGCGCTGCTCAAGCTGGGCTGGCCGGCCGAGGACCTCGCCGGCTACGTCGACGGCGAGGCGCACCCGATCGAGCTGGTCCAGGACGGCTGGGCCCTCCGCAAATATCAAGACCTCGCGGCCGACGCGTTCGTCGCCGGGGGATCAGGCGTCGTCGTGCTTCCCTGCGGCGCGGGCAAGACGATCGTCGGCGCGGCCGCCATGGCCCGGATCAAGGCCACCACGCTGATCCTGGTCACCAACACCGTCTCCGCCCGGCAGTGGAAGCACGAGCTGCTCAAGCGGACCACGTTGACCGAGGACGAGATCGGCGAATACTCCGGTGAGCGCAAGGAGATCCGGCCGGTCACCATTGCGACCTACCAGGTGATGACCACCCGCAAGAAGGGGGTCTACAGCCACCTCGAGCTGTTCGACGCCAAGGACTGGGGCCTCATCGTCTACGACGAGGTCCATCTGTTGCCGGCGCCGGTGTTCCGCTTCACCGCAGACATCCAGTCCCGTCGGCGGATCGGACTGACCGCGACCCTCGTACGGGAGGACGGCCGTGAGGGCGACGTCTTCTCCCTCATCGGGCCCAAGCGCTACGACGTGCCCTGGAAGGACATCGAGGCGCAGGGCTACATCGCGCCGGCGGACTGTGTCGAGGTGCGGGTGACCTTGACCGACGCCGAGCGGCTGGCCTACGCGACCGCCGAGCCGGAGGAGCGCTACCGGGTCGGCGCAACCACCCGCACCAAGACCGCCCTGGTCGAGAAGCTGGTCGCCCACCATGCCGGCGAGCCGACGCTGGTCATCGGTCAATATCTCGACCAGCTCGACGAGCTCGGTGCGGACATCGGCTGCCCGGTCATCAAGGGCGAGACCCGTAACTCCGAGCGGGAAAGGCTGTTCGAGGCCTTCCGCCAGGGCGAGATCACCACACTGGTCGTCAGCAAGGTGGCCAACTTCTCGATCGACCTGCCCGAGGCCTCGATCGCGATCCAGGTCTCCGGCACCTTCGGCTCCCGGCAGGAAGAGGCTCAAAGGCTCGGCCGCATCCTGCGCCCCAAGGCCGATGGCCGCCCGGCGCGCTTCTACTCCGTGGTCGCGCGGGACACCCTCGACCAGGAGTACGCCGCGCACCGGCAGCGCTTCCTCGCCGAGCAGGGCTACGCCTACGAGATCGTCGACGCCGACGACATCCTCGCCGGGGACTGGAACCGCTGACCCACAGCACTCATTGCCGCTCGTACGCCCCGATGTCGACGACCGCCTTGCCGTCCTTGTTCCCGTCGACGACTCGCTTGTGCCCGGCGAAGTCCTTGGCCTGCAGGGAGAACCAGCCGTACGGGAGCGCATTGCGGCCGGCGTCCACCAACAGCCCATGAGCAGCAGGCCGGTAGTCCCGCGGCGCCGCCTCCACGAACCAGGGTTCGCCCCGGGGATTGCCGTCCTGCACAAAGACTCCCCCCGTCAGCAACCGGACGGCGCGGATCGCCCCACGGCCAGGAAAGCAAAACTTCACCCCGAGTCGGGCCCCCGGCGGGTCCCAGACGGCGACCCGCGAGTTCTGGCCCGGGCATGATGGACCGGTGACCGACCACCTCAACCAGGCGTCAGGCGCAGCCCGCCGGGACCTGACCGTGACGGGGCAGTGGAACGACGCGGCCGCGACCGCGCTGGATGCTGCGGTGCAGCAACGCTCCTGGTGGCTCGCGCAGTGGCCGGAGGGCGGCGAGCACCTGGAAGGCCTGGTCGCCCAGGACGTCCAGGAGTGGGTGCACGACCACGTCGACAGTGACTGGCCGCTGTGCCCTGAGCACCGCGACCACGCCTTGTTCGTCGAGCCCGACCTCGGCCCGGATCCGTTCTGGGTGTGTCACCGCAGCGGCCTGCCGCTGGCCAGGGTCGGCGAGCTCCCGGCCGGACCCCCCTGACCGGCGACGTCAGCGACCAGGTCAGCGCGCTGCGACGTCGCGCCGGCCCATGAAGGCGAGGAACCGCTCGCGTACGGGAGCGTCTGCGGGCACGTCGATCCGCAGCCCGAACGGCTTGCCCTCGCCGCGGTATTGATCGGTCAGCACGGGCTCCGCCCGGGCGAGTGCGACAGCGAACTCGTCGTCGGTGAACGGGATCGGCTGACCGGTCGCCAACGCCAGGTCGCAGCCGTGCGCGACGTACTCGATGATCGTCATGCCGAGCACGACCTCGCCGGGTGCCCCGGGACCCATCACCGAGACCTCGCGGTCCGTGCCGAGCTCGCGCCAGCCCTGGATCGCCTGCTCCGCAGCCACTTTCACGTCTTTCACCGGGTCGTCGGACCTGACCTGGGTCGGGTCGAAGTCGGCCTTGCGGCCCTGCGCCGCTACGGCGAAGTTGCGCAGGAACCCGACGATGTGGTTGAGCATCCCGCGCACGTCGTAGCCGGGACAGCCGGTCGGGTCGTCGAGCTGGTCCGGCCGTACGCCGGCCACGAGCGTCTCGAGCTTGCCGAAGACCCCGTCGAGTACGTCGACGTCGCCGTTGTCGGCCATGGCCGCCTCCTCGGGTCGATGCCGCGTTGCCTACCCGTCGCCGGCGAGGCTACGCCCCCGACAGCCGGCTCAGGACGGACTGCAGGTGCCGGCGCAGCGACCGGCCCTCGGGACCGGCGTGCCAGCGGGCATGACCGAGCAGGTAGTCCTCGTACGCGACCTGGGCGTTCTCGGCCGAGTGCGTGACGCCGTGGAAGTAGCCCAGCTCGGACAGCGCGAACTCCACGTGCACGACCGCCAGCAGCTCGGGCAGCGCTACAGCCTCGACCTCGGAGATCTCCCGGACCGAGCACCAGCCGCGCAGCAGGGCATCGACCACGTCGAGCCGGGCCTCCGGTGAGGGACTCAGCCAGGACACAGCGTTGCGCTCGATCGCCGTTGCCAGGTCGAGGATCGGGATGGTGCGGTCGCTCAGCCCGAGGTCCAGCACGGCCGAGACCTCACCGGTGGGCCCCCACAGGAAGTTGGACGCGTGACCGTCGCCATGCGTCCAGCCCGACGACAGCTCGTCGGCGTACGGGGCGAATCGCAGGTGCAGCGGCACCAGGTCGCGCTCGACGTCCGCCCGCCAGTCCCGCCCGGCGAGGGCGGCTCCGACGATCGGCCGCTCGGCGACGTAGTCCTCCAGGCCTCTGACCAGGTCGGGGTTGCTGATCGCTCCGCAACTTGTCACCAGCAACTGCGGCGCCCGCGCCGGAGCCACGTGCGTCTCGCCTGCGGTGGCCAGCCGGGCCAGCATCGCGCCCGCACTGTGCGCGTGGGTCGCGGAGTAGAACGGCTGCCACGACAGGGTTTCCCGGTAGAGGTCGTTGCCGTCGCCGCGTTCCTGCACCTCCCAGGTCCAGCCGTCCCTGCGCACGACGGTGCCGCCGCGGGAGGTGCGCAGCGGCTCGGGTACGGGAACCCCGTGCTTGCGCAGGTGGGCGGCAAAGGCGTGCTCCTCGGCCAGCCCGGCGACGGTGCGGACCTCGGTGCTGTGCCGCTTGACGAACACCGTACGGTCACCGGCGGCCACCAGGGCTGCGGCCGACAGCGGGCGCGGGCTGTGCCAGGTCACGGCCACTGCCGGGAGGCCGAACGCTGCCAGCACCGGCCGCACCTCGGTCAAGGTGACCGGCGGCCAGTCCGCGGCGACCAGGTCCGGTCCCACCCCGTGCACCAGGCGTCCGCTCATAGGCTCACCGCCGGCTGCCAGGTGCCGGCCCCGATGCTGACCGCGAGTGCCACCGCCGAGGCGAGGACCGAGCCGGCGACCAGGACCAGATCCGCCCGCGTCACCAGCTGACGCCGCGCGTACGACCGCTGCAGGCCGGCGTCGAAACCGCGCGCGTCCATCGCCGTCGCCAGCCGGGTGGCGCGCCGGATCGCCACCACCAGCAGCGCGAAGACCCGCGAGGCCATCAGCCGACCGGCGCGGAGGGGCGACCGCCCGGCGTCGAGGCCGCGCGCCCGCCGGGCCATCCCGAGGTAGTCCCACTCCTGGGACAGCAACGGCATCAGCCGGAGCGCGGCGAGGGTCCCGTACGCGAACTTGGCCGGAAGCCGCAGCTGCTGGACGAGCGAGTCGGCCAGGTCGACCGGGTCGGTGCAGGTCAGCACGACCACGCCGGGCAGTGCCACGCCCAGTGCCCGCAGCCCGATGCCGAGGCCCGCCTCGGCGCTGCCGGAGGTCACGTGCACGGGTCCGAAGTCGACCAGCACCTGACCCCTCGGGTGAGCGGCGAAAGCCGCGTTGACGACCGCCACCATGACCACGGCGAACAGTAGCAGCCGACTCTGGTGGAGCAGTCGGGCGACGTCCACCTGGGCCCACGGCAGCACCGCAAGGGTGAGCAGGATCAGGACCAGCGGGGTGACGATGTCGAGGCTCAGCAGCAGCACCACGCTCGGCGCCACGGTGAGCGCGAGCTTGGCCACCGGGTTGCGCGCGGCCAGCCGCCCGGTCGGCCTCTCTGCCGGCAGGACGCCCATCAGCACCGGACACCGCCTGCCTGCAGCGTCAGCTGCCGGTCGCCGAGCGCGTCAGCGAAGTCCACGTCGTGCGTGACCGCCAGCACCGCGCAGCCCGCGTCGCGCAGGTCGCCGAGGAGGGCCAGCAGCTCGGCCCAGGTGCCGGCGTCCTGCCCGAAGGTCGGCTCGTCGAGCACCAGCGCGGCCGGCGCCGTCGCCAGCGCCGTCGCGACGGACAGCCGGCGCTTCTCCCCGCCGGACAGGGTGAACGGGTTGGCCGCTGCCACCCGGTCCAGCCGGAGCCGCTCGAGCAGCCCGGTCGTCCGCTCGACCGCCTCCGCGTCCCCACGGATCCGCGGGCCGAGCGCCACCTCGTCACGGACCGTCCGGGTCAGGAACTGGTGCTCCGGCTCCTGGAAGACCGTGCCCACCGTGCCCGCCAGGTCCCGCGCCCGCCAGCGGTGCAAGGGCCGGGCAGGAGCGGCGGCGGCCCGTACGCTGCCTTCGCTCGGCTCGCGCAGACCGGCCAGCATCAGCGCCAGCGTCGACTTGCCAGACCCATTGGGACCGGTCAGCACGACGGCTTCGCCTGCGCGCAGGGTGAGGTCGGTCGGGTCGCCCACCCGGTCGGCTGAGCCCGGGTAACGATAGGCAACCTGCTCGGCCCGTACGACCTCGGCGCCCGGTCCGGCGAGCGCGCGGCGACGCGGGAAGGCCCGATCGGGCAGCCAGACGCCTTGCGCTGCAAGGGTTTCCGCGTACTCGGCGAACACGGTGGCAGGAGACCCGTCGGCCGCGACACCGCTCGCGGCCAGCACCACGACCCGGTCGACCAGCGGCAGCGCCTCCCGCACCCGGTGCTCGACCAGGATCGTGGTGCACCCGGTGTCCTGCAGCACCGCCGCCAGCGCCTCACGGACCAGAGTTCCGCCCTCCGGGTCGAGATTGGCGGTGGGCTCGTCCAGCAACAGCAGCCCCGGACGCAGCGCGAGCACCCCGGCGATGGCCAGCCGTTGCTTCTCACCGCCGGACAGCGCGGACGTGGCCCGGTCGATCCCGTACGGGAAGCCGACCGTCAGCAACGAACGGGCCACCTGCGACCAGATGTCGCCCTCGGGGAAGGCGCGGTTCTCGAGCCCGAAGGCGACGTCGTCACCACAGCGGGCCATGACGATCTGCGTCTCGGGATCCTGCAGGACCAGCCCGGTGCCCGACCGGACGTCGCGGGCCGGTCGCCCGTCCAGGAGCAACGAGCCCTCGGACTCACCCGCCGTCTCGGGGTCGGGCAGGCCGGCCAAGGCAGAGAGCAGGGTGCTCTTGCCGGCGCC
>JAWWOL010000322.1:0-4990 GCA_033851695.1 Frankiales bacterium | reverse complement strand
GCGGTCGTGGGCGGTGCGGTCGTAGGCGGTGCGGTCGTGGGCGGTGCGGTCGTAGGCGGTGCGGTCGTGATGGGTGCGGTCGTGGGCGGTGCGGTCGTGATGGGTGCGGTCGTGGGCGGTGCGGTTGTGGGCGGTGCGGTCGTGATGGGTGCGGTCGTGGGCGGTGCGGTCGGTCCGGTCTCGCCCACCGTCTCGCCGGGAGCGGCCGCGGTGCCACTGCCAGGCAGTGCGTCGCCATGCGCCCCGAAGTGCAGCTCGTAGCTTGCGAGGGCGGCAGGGTTGGTCTCGAGCGCCAACGGTGAGGTGGGATCGTCGAGCTCCCACAGGCCTTCGTAGGCCACGACGTGCGTCCGCACGATGTTGGCGATCTGGTCGACGTAGTAGCCGTCGTCGCCGCCTCCTGTGCCTCCTGCCGACCCGGCCACCATGAGCCCCCACTCCGGGAGGCTGAGTGGCTTGCCGTGGGCGGTGGCGTAGGCCATCAGCTCACCCAGACCGTCCCTGGCCGCCAGGATGCCGGCCCACCGGGCTTCGGGGGTTGCCGGTGGTGGACTGGGCGCATAGGCGATGCCGTCGTACTGGTCGATCCCGATGATGTCGACGACGTCGTCGCCGGGGTAGTACGAGTCGAACGGGATGCGCCGGTAGCCGGCGTTCACCGTCCAGTCGAACGTGAAGTGCGCTCCAGGCACGGTACGGGCGACCTGCACGAAATGCGCCCAGTACGCTGCCCAGTTGGCGAAGTCGGCCGAGGTCGTCCCGATCGAGTCGTAGTACCAGTCGCCGTTGGCCTCGTGCCCCAGCCGGATGATCGACGAGCCCAGGCCGCCGGCGACGAGGGCCGCCGCCCAGTCGCGGATGTGCTGGTCGTAGGCTCCGCTCGCGCCGAGTGCCCGCCAGTCGGGGTCGATGCCGGTGGGGACGAGTGACTGGGTGATCACCAGGCTGCGCCCGGGCTGGGCGGCTACCCAGCCGGCCCACCGTACGTCGGGGTTGTTGCCGCCCAGGATCCACGGGTTGGCCCAGTCGGTCCAGTTGGTCGCCACGTCGTTGAAGACGACGGCGCAGTTGACGTCGCGCCCGATCAACGACGAGAAGCGGGCAAGCCCGCTGATGCTGTGCTGGGTGTAGACGCAGGATGTCTTGGTGTCGGCTGTTGTCGTCGCTGCCTGTGCGGTCACGCCTGCCACTGCGCCGAACGGCCACAGGAGCGCCAACAGGGTCAATGAGACAATGATGCGCCGATGGATGTGCATGGTGCTCCCGCTGTTTGCCTGCGTCGTCGGTCCCGGGTTGCTTCGACCGCCCTCCGCTCGAGATGTAGCAAACTGGCCCCTCTGTCACCCGTTCGCTGCACGAAAGGACTAGTTCATCCGTTTCGACGTCACCCGCTCGGCCTAGACAGTTGCCGCCGGGCCCCGAAGTCCACCTGCTTGCCAGGCAAAGCCTGGTCGGCCTCGCTTGAGATCGCCGACATCGCTTTCGATGTAGTCAGCGCCGTGGCGGATTGCGCGGTATCCAACACGGAGGACCCCCACAATGCATGATCAACAGAATCGCCGCGTGCGCCCGACCAGTCGCAAATCACTGCTCAGCCTGGTGGCCGGCAGTTTCATTGCCATTTCTTTACTGGTGCCGTACGCGGCGACTTCTGCTGGCGCGGTTGTCACCACCGCTGCCGCCGTGTCCGCCCCCTCGGCGGTGACGAGCACAGCGGTCCCCAACCAGAAGACCGCCTGCGCGTACACGGCCAACAACCTCAGCCTGCTGCAGCAGTTCGGTTGGCTGGTCGGGCGGCAGCTCGACTGCGCGGTCGTCTTCAACGACACGGCAACCACCTGGGCCGACTGGTCGAACCCCTGGTTCCTGCACGCCCCTGCCGCTGACACGCAGTTCGCCTGGCCGGCGTGGCTGCGGGCGGGCAGCCGCACGCTGGTGGTCACCCAGTCGATGGTTCCCACCGGGGCGGTCGGGGACTGGCGCAGCCTCGGGGCGTCGGGTGCATATGACGACCAGATCCGCGCGCTGGGCACCAACCTGGTCGCCGGTGGCGCCGGCTCCGCGATCATCCGACTGGGCCACGAGGCGAACGGGGAGTGGTACTACGACTCGATCGGGACGACCCCGGCCGAGCGCACAGCGTGGGCCGCGTACTGGGCCCACTTCTCCTCGGTGCTGAAGTCCACACCCGGCAGCCACTTCGAGCTGGACTGGACGGTCAACGCTGGCTACCAGCCGGTGCCGTTCGACGACTACTACCCGGGCGACGCGGCCGTCGACATCGTAGGGATCGACCAGTACGACTCGGTCTCGCCCGGGACCGGATCCGTCCAGCCGCTGCGCTGGAACACCCTGCTGAACCAGCCGTACGGGCTGAAGGCCCTGGTCGACTTCGCCGTGGCGCACGGCAAACCGCTCTCGATCCCCGAGTGGGGCGTCATGGATCCGACGATCGATCCGAACGGCGGCGGCGACGACGCCTACTACGTCGACCAGATCGCACTGCTCGTCAGGAACAACAACGTCCGCTACCAGTCGTACTTCAACGTCGTCGTGGGAGGCACCGCACAGCTGCAGACCATGGCAGGGGCACGGGCGTCCTGGAAGCGGCACTTCGGCGCCACGGGCGACTCGCTGGGCGGCAGCACACCCGTCCCGACGGCCACCGTGACGCCGCCGCCGACCATTCCGGCGCCCAGCGGTCCGCCGCGGGTCGCCGGCGACACCAAGCGGGTCTGCGTCGACTCACAGGCCAGCCTGGCCAAGCTGCAGAGCTTCGTCTGGATGGTGGGCCGGCCGATCTACTGCGCGGCGTTGTCGAACACCACGCCCGCCACGTGGAGCGCGTGGGAAACCCCGTGGCAGCTGACGATGTCGCCGTCCGCCTACCCCGACTACCAGTGGCCCAAGTGGGTGGCCGACGGTCAGGGAACCCGGACGGTGGTGCTCACGCAGTCCATCATTCCCCAAGGCATGCCGAGTGACTGGCGACAGCAGGGAGCGGCCGGCGCGTACGACGCGCATGCGACAGCCCTGGCCACGCACCTGGTCGCCGCCGGGATGGGCTCAGCCGTCATCCGGCTGTCCCCGAAGGGCAATGGCGACTGGAACCTGGACTCGATCGGCTCGACGACGGCCGACATGACGGCCTGGAAGGCTTACTGGGCAAGGATTGTCACGGCGATGCGAGCAGTGCCCGGTGCGCACTTCACGTTCGACTGGTCCATCAACGGCAACTACCGCCCGATCGCCTTCGACTCCTACTACCCGGGCGACAACTATGTCGACGTGATCGGCATCGCGCAGTACGACACCGCGGCAACGACGGTCGGCCTGAGCCAGCCGGCCCGGTTCAACAGCCAGCTCGGTGCGGCCGACGGACTGGCCGCGCTGGTGGCCTATGCGAAGGCCCACGGAAAGCCGCTCAGCATCTCGGAGTGGGGGCTGGTCGATGCGGCCAAGAGCGGTGGCGGCGGCGATGACGCGTACTTCGTGGACCAGCTTGCAGCGCTCGTCGCCGGCAACGTGGTGAGCTACCAGACCTGGGAGGAGACCACGGCGAACGGCGGCCTTCCGCTGGCAAACGCCAGCGGCGGGCGTGCGGCGTGGAAGCGGCACTTCGGGACGGGCGGCAACGCGTCGGACTCCTGACCCCAGGGCGGTCGTCAGCGGCCCTTGACGTCGCCCTCGGGGCCGAACCGGGCGAGGTAGGCGGCCTTCGACTCGGGCGCCGTGCCGAAGATCCCCGTCTTGGGCTCGGTCTCGAAGTAGTTCTCGTACCGGATAGGGGTGCGTTTGATCAGGTCGGCCATCTGGTTGATGTAGTAGGGGTCGTCCCCGGCGCCCTCCTTCTTGGCGGAGGACACCAGGCCCCACTCGGGGATGCTGGCGATCTTGTGGTGCTGGGCGGCGAAGTTGAGCAGGGCGGCGATCCCCCCTGGCTGGGAGTACATCTCCTTCCATCGGGCGGGCTGCGCGCGCTTGCCGTCCGCGGCCGTGTCGTAGGCGTCGACGCCGATGATGTCGACGGCACTGTCGCCGGGGTAGTACTGCGAGAACGTGATCGCCCGGTAGCCGGCCATGATCGTCCAGTCGAGCTGGAAGTGGTTGCCAGGCACGGACTTCAGCACCGCCGAGAAGTGCGCCCAGTAGGCAGCCCACGCCTTGTAGTCGGCCGGCGTGCTCCCGATGTTGTCGTGGTACCACGTGCCGTTCGCCTCGTGACCCAGGCGGATGATCGAGTGGGACAAGCCGCTGGACACCAGATCGGCGCCCAGGGCGCGGATGTAGCCGTCGTACTCGCCTGCCGCTCCGCGGGTCCGCCAGTCGGCGGGCACGTCCGTGGGCACCATCTCCTGCGTCACGACGACGAACCGCGCGCCGTTGCCCTGACGCACCCAGTCCGGCCACTGGAACTGCGGCTGTCCCGACGGTGCGTGGTCGAACCAGGGCCGCTCCCACTGCGCCCAGGTCTCCGCCACGTCGTTGAACAGGACGGCGCAGTCGTACGAGCGGCCGAACGCCGTCTCCATCTGCTGCAGCTCGTTGAGGTCGTGCTGGGTGTAGAGGCAGGCGGTCTTGTCGTCACCCGCAGGAGTGGCCGACGTCGTCGCAGGGTGGCGGTGCAGGCTGGTCAGCACCGCTGCGATGAGGGCGAGGACGATGAGCAGGACGAGGGGCGCTCGCCGGCGGGCGCGGCGCGGCGTCGCTGCGTGCTCCAGGGTTCCCGTCATTGCCTTCCAGGCTACGGGACGGCCCGGATCGGCCTCGGCGGAGTTCCGGTCAGAGCGGGCGGGCCGGCACCCCGCCGACGCGTACACCGGCCGGTACGTCCCGAGTCACCACGGCTCCGGCCGCCACCAGGGCGTGCGCGCCCACGGTGGTGCCGGCCGTGAGCGTCGCCTTCGAGCCGAGCCAGACGTTGTCGCCGACCACCACCGGGCGGACGTCGAACTCCAGCTCGCCCAGGGAAACCCCGGTGCCGTGGCGA
>JAWWOL010000310.1:0-3353 GCA_033851695.1 Frankiales bacterium | reverse complement strand
GGCACAGCAGGTGGTTCGCAGCCGTACGGCCGCCGTGCACCGCCCGGCTCTCGAGCACCGCGCCGACCTCGCGCAGGGGGCGCCGATGCTCCCCGTACGGGCGGCCGAGCACGGTGACCGTGCCCTTGGTCGGACGGTCCAGACCGACGATCATCCGCATGGTGGTGGACTTGCCGGCGCCGTTCGGGCCGAGAAAGCCGGTCACCCGGCCGGGCAGGACGTCGAAGGACAGGTTGTCGACGGCGAGGGTCGTCCCGAACCGCTTGGACAGACCCCTGACCTCGATCACAGCGTTGCTCGTGTTGTCGTCATGCGACGATCGTGGCGTCGGCGCCCGGCCGGGGCATCGGGCAAGACCCTGACACCGACCCTGAACCGGCCCCAAGCTCAGTGCTTGTCGGGCTCCCGCGGCGGCTCGTCGACGATGACCGGTCGGCCGAAAGCCCAGATCAGCATGAGGATCCCGAAGACCAGCATGCCGAGACCGGTCCACAGGTTGATGTGGACGCCGGAGGCCTTGGCGATCTCGGCTTTGCCATCGGTCAGGCCCACGATGACCAGCACGATGCCGTAGATGACGAACAGGGCACCGATGAGCCGGCGGATGTCGAACAGCCGGGCGCCCCTGGCCCGCTTCTCTGCATCCTCGGTCGTCGCGATCGCCTGGTCCCGCTCCCCGGGAGCATTGTCTGTCATTGCCGGCTCCTAGATGAAGACGATGTTGAGGGCGATGGTGATGGCGAGGGCTCCGAACCCCAGCAGCTTGGGCGAGCGCCACCACAGCTCGTCGCCCTTCTGTGCCTTCTCCGGCTCCTCCGCCCGTACGGTGCCCCAGACCAGGCCGGCCAGCTCCTCCTCCGGCTTGGGGGCGGTTACCAGGCTTACCAGGACCATCACGGCGGCGTCTGCCCCGAAAGCCGTGATGGCACCGTAGAAGTTGGCACTCTGCGCCGAACCGAACCCGAGCTGCGGGCTGATGCCGGCCCAGCCGGCTCCCGCGTACAGGACGTGGATGACCGCAGCGCCGAGCGTGCCGGCGATGAGGCCGTAGAGGCCGGACCACGGCGTGGCCCGTTTCCAGTACATCGCGATGATGAACGTCGCGAACAACGGGGCGTTGAAGAAGCCGAACAACAGCTGGATGTAGTTCATGATGTTGCCGTACTGCGAGGCGATGCCGGCCGTTCCGACCGCGACCACGATGCCGACCACCGTGACGATGCGGCCCATTCGTAGGTAGTACTGGTCGTCCCTGTCCTTGATGAAGTACGGCTGGATCAGGTCGTAGGTCATCACCGTGTTGAACGAGCTGACGTTGGCCGCCATGCCTGCCATGAAGGCGGCGAGCAAGCCCGTGACCGCGATGCCGAGCACCCCGTTGGGCAGCAGTTGGCCTATCAGCAGGGGGATCGCGTTGTTGTACTGCAGGTCACCGCTCTTGGCCCCGAGGCCCTTGATGGTCACCAGCGCGACCAGTCCCGGGATGATGGTCAGTGCGGGGATGAACAGCTTGGGGTAGGCACCGATCAGTGGCGTGCGCTGGGCTGCGGACAGGCTCTTGGCGGACAGGGCGCGCTGCACCTCGGCGAAGTTGGTGGTCCAGTAGCCGAAGGACAGCACGAAGCCGAGGCCGAGCACGATCCCGATCCAGTTGGAACCGAGGGCGTTGTGGCTGCCGATGCCGGTGCCCTCCCACAGGTGCAGACCGGACGGGCCGAGCGAGGATCCCTTGACCTTCTGGGTCAGGCCGTGCCAGCCGCCGACCTTGACCAGCCCGACCACGGTCACCGGGATCAGCCCCGCCAGGATCACGAAGAACTGCAGGACCTCGTTGTAGATGGCGCCGCTCAGGCCGCCGAGGGTGATGTAGACGAGGACAAAGCCTGCTGCCACGCAGATCGAGAGGAAGAGCGACCAGCCGAGCAGGTTCTCGAGGACCAGGGCGAGGGCGTAAAGATTGACGCCGGCGATGAGCACCGAGGCCAGGGCGAAGGTGAGCGCGTTGAAGATGTGCGTCGCCGGGTTGAAGCGCAGCCGCAGGTACTCCGGCACGCTGCGCACCTTGGCACCGTAGTAGAACGGCATCATCACCAGGCCGAGGAACACCATGGCCGGGACGGCGCCGATCCAGTAGAAGTGCGCCGTCGCGATGCCGTACTGCGCGCCGTTCGCGGCCATGCCCAGAATCTCGATCGCACCGAGGTTGGCCGAGATGAAGGCCAGCCCGGTCACCCACGCCGGCAGCGACCTCCCGGAGAGGAAGAAGTCCATGCTGGTCTTGATGGAGGAACGGGCAGCGATGCCGATGGCCAGCACGACCGCAAAGTAAAAGAACAGCAATGTGTAGTCCAGGCCGTTGAGATGCAGCCGGAGCACGGGTCCTCCTGACAAGCGCCGGGGATCTTCGGTTGCTCGACTGGCGGCATTTCACAGATCACCCCTACGCAAACCACGGGGGCCTGCCGCGTACGCGCCGGCCCGCATCTGGGACGCTGGAAGCGTGACCGACCTCGACGCCCTGCTGAGCCTTGCCACCGACATCGCGCGCGAGACGGGGGTGCTGGTGCTCGACCGCGACGCCGACACCGACCTCGCCGTCCAGACCAAGTCGACCGACACCGACGTCGTGACCGCCAAGGACACCGCGGCCGAGCGGCTGATCCGGGCACGCCTGGACAAGGAACGCCCCGACGACGGTTTCCTCGGTGAGGAGAGCGGCAGTGGTACGGGCACCACCGGCGTCCGCTGGGTGGTCGACCCGATCGACGGCACGTACAACTACCTCTACAACATCCCGCAGTACGCGGTGTCGATCGGCGTCGAGGTCGACGGGGTGGTCCAGGTCGGCGTGGTCTACGACCCGGCCAAGAACGAGCTGTACCAAGCGATCGCGGGCGGTGGGGCGACCTGCAACGGCGCGGTGTTGCGCTGCTCGGAGGAGACGGCACTGAGCCAGAGCCTGGTCAACACCGGCTTCGGCTACGCGGCGACGCGGCGGACCCGGCAGGCGGAGATCCTGCTGCAGGTCATCCCCAAGGTCCGCGACATCCGCCGCATGGGGGCGGCGTCACTCGACCTGTGCGCTGTCGCCCACGGACGCTGCGAGGGCTACTACGAGCGCGGCCTCAACCCGTGGGACCTCGCGGCCGGCTGCCTGGTCGCCCAGGAAGCGGGCGCGATCGTCACGGACCTGGACGGCGGATTCCCGACCGGGGACTTCGTCCTCGCCGCCGCGCCGGGCATCCACAAGGCCCTGCGGGAGCTGCTGCTGCCGCTGCGGCCTGACCTGTCCTGAGCCGACCTCAGCGTGGGTCGGCGCCGATCGGCAGGTCGTCGGTGGCCCGTACGGCGTC
>JAWWOL010000297.1:0-4566 GCA_033851695.1 Frankiales bacterium | reverse complement strand
GCCCGAGGTCGAGGACAGCGGTGTTGCGGCCGAGGTGCTGGTCGGGCAGGAACAGCACCTTGTCGCCCTGCTCGAAGGCCCAGCGCATCGCCCGCTCGGCGTTCGAGGAGGTGCAGATCGTGCCGCCATGCTTGCCGGTGAACGCCTTGATGTCGGCGGAGGAGTTCATGTAGCTGACCGGCACGACGCCGTCGGCGATGCCGGCGTCCTCGAGCGCCTCCCAGCACTCCTCGACCTGGTCGAACGTCGCCATGTCGGCCATCGAGCAGCCGGCGCCGAGGTCGGGCAGGATCACGTGCTGGTTGTCGCTGGTCAGGATGTCGGCTGACTCGGCCATGAAGTGGACGCCGCAGAACACGATGTAGTCGGCCTCGGGCCGCTCGGCGGCCTGCTGCGCCAGCTTGAACGAGTCGCCCGTCACGTCGGCGAACTGGATGACCTCGTCCCGCTGGTAGTGGTGGCCGAGGATGAAGACCTTGGACCCCAGCTTCTCCTTGGCGGCGCGGGCTCGGGCGACCAGCGTCGGGTCGCTCACCGCCGGCAGCTCGCCCGGACAGTCGGTGCCGCGCTCGCTCAGCGGGTCCGACTCGCGGCCGAGCATCAGCAGCAACGCCGGGCTGGCCTCGATGCCGGCCGGCAGGTTGAGGTCGGTAGTCGTCACGGATGTGCCTCTCCACGAGCGAGTCTGCAGCCTTGCACGGCAACGCCGGGCGGGGCACCCGCAATTCCGTACGGCAGGATGGCCGGCATGCGTGTGCTCATCGCCCCCGACTCCTTCGGCTCGACCATGACCGCCGTCGAGGCGGCCACGGCGATCCGGGACGGCTGGCTGTCCGTCGCCCCCGACGACGACCTGGTGTTGGCGCCGCTGTCCGACGGCGGCCCGGGCTTCGTCGACGTGCTCGCGACGGCGCTGGGCGGTGAGCTCGTCACGCTGACCGTGGAGGGGCCGTTGGAGTCCCCGGTCGAGGCGACCTACCTGCGGGTGGGCGGCACAGGGGGCGGGGCGGACACGGCCTACGTCGAGTCGGCGCAGGCCTGCGGGCTGCACCTGCTGCGCCCGGACGAACGCGACCCGCTGCGCACCACCACCTACGGCGTCGGGCAGCTGATCGCGCACGCCCTGGACCAGGGCGCCGTACGGGTCGTGGTCGGCCTCGGCGGGTCGGCGACCAACGACGGCGGCGCCGGCATGCTCGCCGCACTCGGCGTGGCGGGGCTGGGTCCCGACGGCGGACGGGTCGCGCCCGGCGGGGCGGCCCTGATCGACGTCGACCACCTGGACCCGGGCCGGCTGCACCCCCGCGCGGCAGCCGTGGACCTGGTCGCCGCGACCGACGTGATCAACCCGCTCCTCGGGTTCACCGGGGCCAGCGCCGTCTACGGGCCGCAGAAGGGCGCGACCGCTGCCGACACCCAGCGGCTGGACATCGCGCTGACCCACTGGGCCGACCTCCTCCAGCGCGACCTGCCCGGTCACCTCGACGTCCGCAAGCTGCCCGGCGCCGGGGCGGCCGGGGGCATGGGCGCCGCGCTGCTGGCCATCGGCGCGACCAGGGAGTCGGGCATCGGCCTCGTACGGGATGCCGTCGGCCTGGCCGATCAGGTCGCCTCGGCCGAGCTCGTGGTGACCGGCGAGGGGATGTACGACTGGCAGTCCCGCGACGGCAAGGTGATCTCCGGCGTGACCCAGCTCTCGATCGAGAACGGGCTGCCCTGCGTCCTGATCGCCGGGCAGGTGGTGGTCGGGCGCCGCCAGACCTCGTCGTCGGGCCTGGACGCCACCTACTCCCTGGCGGATGCTGCCGGGTCGGTCCAGGCGGCCATGGATCACGCACCGGAGTGGACTCGAAAGGTCGCTGCGGCGGTCGCAAGGGGCTGGTCCGTGCGAAGATAGAAGGTGCAGGAATGAGACCGGCCCGGATCGGTGTTGGTCCGAGCCGACGACCGAAGTGACCTCACCCAGCGGGAGCTGCCGACATGACCCTTCAGGACGAGACCGCGACGCAGGACGTGACCACCCCCGCCAGTGTCGTGCTCAGCGATGTTGCCGCCGCCAAGGTGAAGAGCCTGCTCGAGCAGGAGGGCCGGACCGACCTCGCACTGCGGGTCGCCGTCCAGCCCGGTGGCTGCTCCGGCCTTCGCTACCAGCTCTTCTTCGACGACCGCTCGCTCGACGGTGACGTCGTCACCGACTTCGGCGGGGTGAACGTGGTCGTCGACCGGATGAGCAACCCCTACCTGCTCGGTGCGTCGGTCGACTTCGTCGACACGATCGAGAAGCAGGGCTTCACGATCGACAACCCCAACGCCCAGGGCGGCTGCGCCTGCGGCGAGTCGTTCAGCTAGGTTCCCGCCAGCCTCGCGCTGCCGCGTCCCCGCTCCGGCGGGGTCGCGGCAGTCTGCGTTTCCGGCCGCGTCCGGGCCGGCGTCGCGTACGGGCCGAGTAGCATCAGCAGGTCGGCGATGCGAGATCGCCCCACCTGCAGGAGCATGTGTGCGCGTCGTCGTGACCGGGTCTTTCGCCACGGACCATCTGATGACCTTCCCCGGCAAGTTCGCCGACCAGCTGCTGCCGGACCAGCTGCACCGCGTCTCGCTGTCCTTCCTGGTCGACCACCTCGACATCCGCCGCGGCGGGGTCGCAGCCAACATCGCGTTCAGCATGGCGGTGCTCGGCGAGACCCCGGTGCTCGTCGCGGCCGCCGGCTCGGACTGCGGTGACTACCGCGCCTGGCTCGACGACCACGGCGTGGACACGGCGTCGCTGCACGTGTCGACGACCGCGCACACCGCGCGGTTCCTGTGCACGACCGACCTCGACAACAACCAGATTGCGTCGTTCTACCCGGGGGCGATGTCCGAGGCCGGGCAGATCGGGCTTGCCCCGGTGCTCGAGCGGGTCGGCTCGATCGACCTGGTCGTGGTGAGCCCGAACGACCCCGAGGCGATGCTGCGGCACACCCGCGAGTGCCGCGAGATGGGCATCGACTTCGCGGCCGACCCGTCCCAGCAGCTCGCCCGCATGGAGGGGCCGGCCGTACGCGACCTGATCGACGGCGCCCGTTTCCTGTTCACCAACGACTACGAGTGGGGCCTGGTGACCAGCAAGACCGGCTGGTCCCACGAGGACATCCTCGGGCGGGTCGGCGCGTGGATCGTCACGCACGGGGCCAAGGGCAGCGTCATCCACCGCCACGGTGTCGAGGACGTGGCGATCCCGGTGGCGCAGGAGATGCGGATCGCCGACCCGACCGGCGTCGGCGACGCGTTCCGGGCCGGGTTCCTCACCGGCACGTCCTGGGGTCTGGACCTCGAGCGCTCGGCACAGGTCGGGTCGCTGATGGCGACCTACGTGCTCGAGACGGTCGGCACGCAGGAGTACGACTTCGAGCGCGAGGAGTTCGTCAAGCGGTTCGCCGACTCCTACGGCGACGACGCCGCGGCCGAGGTGCGGGCCCACCTGCTGGCGGTCTGAGCGTGCAGGCGGAGCAGCTCACCGGCCCGCTGAGCCGCCACGGCGAGGGTCCGGTCTGGTGGCCCGGGTGGGGCGGCCTGCGCTGGGTCGACATGCTGGCCGGTGACCTGATGTCGCTCGACGCGGCCGGCGAGGTGCACCGACGCAACGTCGGCCGGGTCCTGGCGGCGATGCGACCTCGCGCCGGTGGCGGAGCGGTCCTCGCCCTCGAGCGGGGCTTCGCGCTGGAGGACCCCGACGGCACCGTACGCGCGCTGCCGGAGGTCTGGTCGGAACCGTCCGTGCGGATGAACGACGGCGGCTGCGACCCGGACGGCCGGTTCTACTGCGGCGGCATGCACTACACCGAGGTCGCGGGGGCCGCGTCGCTCTACCGGCTCGACCCCGACGGGTCGGCCACGGCGGTGCTCGGTGGGGTCACCGTCTCCAACGGCCTCGAGTGGAGCCCGGACGGCACGTTGGCCTACTACACCGACACGCCGACCCACCGGATCGACGTGTTCGACTACGCGCCCGACACCGGGCTGACCGGCCGGCGCACCTTCGTCGACCTGACCGCCGAGCAGGACCTGCCCGACGGGCTCACCGTCGACGCCGAGGGCGGGGTCTGGGTGGCGATGTGGCAGGGCGGCGAGGTCCGCCGCTACGACGCGGCCGGCCGGCTCTCGGCCGTCGTGGGGGTCGCCGCAGACCGGGTGACGGCGTGCACGTTCGGTGGCGACGACCTGGACCGGCTGTTCATCACGACGTCACGGCACGGGGTCGCCGACGGCGCGGACCCCGGGGCAGGTGCCCTCTTCGGTTACGACGCCGGAGTTCGCGGCCTGCCGGCCCGCACCTTCGCCGGCTGAGCCGACACCCTCTCGGAAGTTGGGCGGTCGCCCGGCGGGACGGCATCGGAGTGGGGGGACTGGTCCGCGCTGGCTCTGCGTTGCCCGCCCGGAGCGGGCAGCGCAGACTCTCCGGACAGGACACCACCCGCCGGGCCGGCCATCCCGACTGGGACAGCTCTCGTCAGGACGTGGACTTGCGTACGACGTAGCGCGTACCGCCTTCTCCTGGCTCGGCGCCGAGAAAGACGTGGCCGC
>JAWWOL010000267.1:0-3154 GCA_033851695.1 Frankiales bacterium | reverse complement strand
GGAAGGGCCAGGCCCCAGTTGTCGGAGACGGCATGGTCGCCGCCGATCAGGTAGGTCAGGCCGACCGCGGCGAAGAACGCCCCGGCCACCAGGCCCAAGGTGTCTCGCCCCTGCGCCTTCGGCTCCTCGGTCACGAACTCAGCCATGGTTGACCTCCACGTCGCCGATGCGCAGGTGCGCCTCGATCCGGATGCCGGTCGTCGGCGTCCAGCCAGGGGTGACCACGGTCTGCCTGACCGGGTCGTTGTCGTAGTCCACGCCGAAGATCCGGTACGAGCCCACGTGCACGTGGGCGTACACGGAGACCGGCAGACCGTTGGGCACGATTACGCTGAGCTTGCCGGCGCCCATGCTCACCTTGATCGTCTTGCCGATCGCGGCCGGGCCGAGCTGGGTGAGGTCGAGGGTGGCAGCACCGGCCCCGAGGGTGTACGTCGCCGGGATCGCGCTGGTCGGGGTGGGCCGCCAGGTCCGGTCGCCGAGCGAGGTGCCGTAGTCGCCCTTCACCGCGCTGCCGGTCATCAGCGCGGCCGTGAGCAGGATCCCGAGCACCAGTGCGCCGCGGGAGCGGGCGTGCCACGCGGTTGCCGCGAGCCCCGCGCCGAGGGCGGTCAGGCCGACGGCCATCGCCTGCAGCGCCGTCGGGTCGTAGGCGCCGGCCCTGCCGATCATCAGGTAGAGACCGACCGCCAGGACCGAACCACTGATCAGGGCCCGGTTGAGCCGGCGGCCCTTGTGTCGCACCAGGAAGCGCGGGGCGGGGGCCGGCGTGGCGTACCAGGTGGGTTCGGGCCGCCAGCTCGACGGTCGCTCCGAGGGGCCGGTGAAGGCGGCGCTCGGCGGGACCGGGTTACCGGGCGGCGGGTCGAAGGCGTAGTCGCGCTGGGCGGGGTACGGGCGGGGCGGCCGGGCGCGGGTCGAGAGCACGGCGACTGCCGCCACGATGATGAGGACCGCGACCGTGGTGGAGCGGTGCCCGGCAATGGCGATCAGGACGCAGATGCCGGCCGCACCCCAACCCAGCAGTGCCCGTTGCTGCTGGGACAGGCGGCGCAGGTCCGGCAGCAGGCGCGAGGACACCAGGGCCTCGCCGGTCGCCTCGTCGGGGATCAGCAGGTAGCCGATGAGGTAGACGAGGAGGCCGGCCCCGCCGAAGAGCGTCAGGACCGCGAAGGTGACCCGGAAGATCACCGGGTCGACGTCGAGCCAGCGGCCGAGGCCGCCGGCAACGCCGGCGAGGACCCGGTCGTCGCGGCTTCGCAGGAGGGGGCGGACGGTGGAGGGGGGTTCCGGCTGTTCGGCGCCGGTGTCTTCAGTGGTCATGGCTCCATGCTGGGTGGCCGTGACCCGGCCGCACACCGGGGATGACCCTGACCGGCCCCTGATCCTGCCGCGGCGATTTGTCCCGCTAGTGCGCCGAGCCGCCACCCGCTACGCTTCGGCGCAGTCCAGGACCGATCACGGGGGTGTCCATCAACAGCGTCCGCTCGAGGCCGGCCAGAGCGTGGGGCATCGTGGCGGTGGCCGGGCTGGTGCTCGCCGTGGCACCCGCGAGTGTCCCCGCCCATGCGGCCTCCGCCGCCATCATGGTGAGCAGCAGCCCGACCCGGTCGGCGGCTGTCCCCCTGCAGGCGACGACCCGCTCGGGGGCGCTGTACGTCTTCACCACCCCTGACACGGCGGTGTCGAAGGTGTCCTTCTGGCTCGACAACCCCTCCCGCACCGGCGCGCCGGTCCACATCGAGAACACGGCTCCGTTCACCTTCACCGGCGACACGGCGAGCGGGTCGAACCCGTGGGACAGCACCAAGGTGGTCAACGGCTCGCACACGATCACTGCCCAGCTGGTCATCGGCGGCAACAGCGTCGTCGTCTCGGCAACCTTCAACGTGTTCAACGCCAGCCAGCCACCGCCGACCTCGTACGTCCTGCAGGTCAGCACCAAGGCCGACCGCTCCGCGCCGATCCCGCTGGCTGGTTCCACCGTCGCCGGGCCGGCCTTCGTCTTCGTGCCAGCCAGCCCGGGGATCACCAGGGTCGCCTTCTTCGTGGACGATGCGTTGCGGAGCAAACTGCCCTACCACGTGGAGAACTCCGGCCCGTGGGACCTGGCAGGGACGGCAGTGAGCCTTGGGGCGAATCCCTGGCAGACCGGCGCCCTCCCCGACGGCCCGCACGTGCTGTCCGCCGACGTCACCGGCCCGAGCGGTGTGTCCCACCTCAACGCGTCGTTCACCGTGTCCCAGGGCGGCACCGTCATCGGGGCGACGAACTTCTCGTACGCCCCGATCGCCGGCATGCCGATCGGCACGACGGAGGCCGAAAGCATCGTCGTGAACGACAAGCTCTACCTGTTCGGCGGCTTCGACGTCATCCACGCCTGCTGCACCCCGACGGACCGTGCCTGGGTCTACGACCCGGTCACGAACAAGTGGACGGCGCTGCCCCCGATGCCGGCCCAAGGGACTTCACACGCCGGGATCGGCACGGACGGGGTTCGCTACATCTACTACGCAGGCGGCTATGCAGCCGATCCGGCGGGGATAGACCACGTCTCCGCGACCGCCCTTGCGTGGCGCTACGACATCGACACCGGCACCTACACGGCGCTCCCGCCGTTGCCGGCGGAGCGGACGGCCGGTGGCATGGCGTGGGTCAGCGGCACCCTCTACTACTTCGGCGGCAACGGCCTGGACCGCACCGTGGACTCGCCTGACGTGTGGATGCTCGACGTGGCGAACGGCGGGACCTCCTGGGTGAGCCGGGCCAACCTGCCGAATCCCCGGGACCACATCGGCTGGGGCGTCATCGACGGCAAGATCTACGCGGTCGGCGGCGAATACTCCACCGACGCCAACAAGGCCCAGTCGGAGCTCGACCGCTACGACCCCGCGAGCGACAGCTGGACGGTGCTCGCGCCGCTTCCGGTCGCCCGTTCCCACGACATGGACAGCACCTTCCTCCTCAGCGGCCAGCTCGTCGTGGCCGGCGGCTGGACGTCCACCGCTGTGACGGGTGCCGTGACGGCCTACAACCCTGCGACAAACACCTGGCGGACGTTGACCGACCTGCCGGAGCCTCGGACGTCGGCCACCGCCAAGTCGCTGTCCGACGGCCGCTACCTCTACTGCTGCGGCAGCGCCAGCACCTCCAC
>JAWWOL010000255.1:0-3703 GCA_033851695.1 Frankiales bacterium | reverse complement strand
GTCCTCAGTGACGGTCGCCGGTCTAAGGCCTTGCACGTACGAGACGGACAGCCGGTTCACAGGTTCGGCGTGTTCGCGGCGACCAGTCCACCGATCGCGACTTGGCCGGGAAACCAGGTGGGCTGCGCGCTGCCCCGCTGCCTAGGGTTTGTCCGGACGAGGAGGCCGACTTGACGATCACTCTGTACGGCGTGAGCACGTTCACCGCCGACTTCTTCCGGGGCAACCCCGCGGCCGTGTGCCTGCTCGACGCCGAAGCCGATCATGAGGACGCCTGGTACGCCAGGGTTTCCGCGTTGACCGCTCAGCCGGCAACCGCCTTCTGCCAACCCGCGGCGAGCGGCTTCAGCTTGCGATGGTTCAGCCCCAGCCACGAGCTCGCCCTGTGCGGGCACGGGACCCTGGCCACGGCACACGTGCTGTACGAGAGGGGCATGGTGGACGCAGGGGACGAGGTGGTGCTGCACGCGACGAGCGGCCCGCTACCCGTACGAAGGGAGGGCGATCGCAGCTGGCTGAGCCTGCCGGCGGTGCCCGTCACCGACGAGCCCGTGCCCGTCGAGGTGCTCGCCGCCCTGGGTGTGACCGGCGCCTGTTCCTTCGGCCGTTCCGCCGATGACCTCGTCGTCGAGCTCGGCTCCCCCGACGAGGTCGAGAAGGTGCAACCGGACTTCGGGTTGCTGGCCCAGCTGCCCACCACCCGGACCATCGTGACCGCCGCCGGGGGAGACGGCGTCGACTTCACCTCTCGGGTGTTCCCGCCACGGATCGGCATCGCCGAGGACCAGGTCACCGGCTCTGCGCACGCGGCTCTCGGCCCGTACTGGGCCCAGCGGCTCGGCCGTCAACGTCTCACCGCTCGTCAGGCGTCGGCCCGCGGGGGCGAGCTGGCGCTGGACCTCCGCCTTGACGGCGTGGTCCAGATCGGTGGTCGTGCCGTCACTACTGTGCGCGGCGAGCTGTTGGCCTGAGCGGCTGGCAGACTCCAGGGATGGACTTCGTCGACACGGCACAGGACCTGGTGTCCGGGTTGCTTCGCCTTCGGCCGGAGTGGGCGACCGGCTTGGGCGAGCACAGCCACGACGACCAGCTCGACGACCTGTCGGACGCGGGCGAGCGCGAGCTCCGGACCTTCACCCGCCGCTGCCGTGAGGTCCTGGCGGCGGTGGACACGAGGGGTCTGACGGTCTCCGACGCGGTCGACCTCGACATCGCCACCGTCGGGCTCGAGCGCATCCTGTTCGACCTCGACCTCGGCCAGCGTCAGTGGAACCCCCTCCTCTGGCTGCCCGGCGACGCGCTCTATCCCCTTCTCGTACGGGAGACCACACCGGTAGCCCACCGGCTTCGGGCGCTGGCCGCAAGGATGTCGCAGATCCCGGACCGGCTCCGGCTGGCCAGGGCCACCGTGGTCAACCCACCTCGCGTCCACGTCGAGACCGCGCTGATCCAGACCAACGGCGCCCTTCAGCTCGTACGGGACGAGGTGTCCCGGCTCCTGACCGAGGAGCCGTCGTTGCGCGCGCTCGTCGAGCCGGCGCAGGCCGCGGCTGACCAGGCACTGGTCGAGTTCCGTACTTTTCTTGCTGCGCAAGCAGAGTCGGCCGAAGGCGACCCTCGGCTCGGGGCCGAGCTGTTCGCTCGGAGGCTTCCGCTGGTCCTGGACAGCGGCCTGACGGCGGACGAGATCGTGAGCCGGGCCTGGGCGCGTCTCGACGAGCTGCACGAGGAGCTGCGGAACTTCGTCGGCGGGGACGACGACGCCGTACGGGCTGCGTTCACCGCCATCGGTCTGGACGCCCCGGATAACACGACGATCGTGCCGCTGGCCCGGCAGGCCTACGCCGACGCGACCGAGACCGTACGCCGACTGGGGCTGGTGGCGATCCCGGAGGATGTAGCCGAGGTCGTCGTGATGCCGGAGTCCCGCAGGGGGGTGGCCGTTGCCTACTGCGATCCGCCCGGTCCGTTCGAGGTCGGGGGCACGACGCTGTTCGCGGTCTCGCCTACGCCTGCCGACTGGCCGCCGGAGCGGGTCCTGAGCTTCTACCGCGAGTACAACACGGCGATGATCGTCAACCTCTCGGTGCACGAGGCGATGCCCGGCCATGCGTTGCAGCTCGCGCTGGCCCGCACGTGGCGTGGCTCCACCGGCGTCCGTCACCTGTTCGAGAGCGGGCCGTTCATGGAGGGCTGGGCCGTGCATGCCGAGGAGATCATGGCCCTCGCCGGGCACGGCGGACGGCCAGTTCGCTTGCAGCAGCTGAAGATGCAGCTGCGCAGCACGGTCAACGCGCTGCTCGATGCCGGCGTCCACGCGGGTGGCATGTCCGAGGCCGAGGGCATGGACCTGATGATGCGACGCGGCTTGCAGGAGGAGGGCGAGGCGGTCGGCAAGTGGCGCCGGGCCCAGCTGTCGTCCTGCCAGCTGTCCAGCTACTTCGTCGGCTACACCGAGCTGAAGCCGACCCTTGCCGGGCTCTCGACCTATGACGAGGTGCTTGCCCACGCGAGCCCGCCGCCGCGCCACCTGCCGAGGTTGCTTGCCACCTAGGGCAAGGCGAAGCGGACGAGGTCTTGCGCGCCGCAGTACATCCAGGCGTAGTGCCCGTCCGTGGTGAGTTGTCGGCACTCGGCCCGGCGCACCGGCAGCGTCTCCGTTGAGCCGTCGGGACGCACCAGCGTCAATGGGTGCTCTGCCCCGGTGAGCACCAGCAGTCCCTCGCCGTCGCCCACCGAGTCGAGCGATATGGCCGTCAGGGCAACAGGTCGGGAGAGCCGCTGTCCTGGAAGCAGACGTTCGGCAGACCACTGCCCGGCGAGCCAAACGCCGGTCTGGGTGCCCTGCAGCGCGTAACCCTGACCGGGAGGCACTGCCCAGGTGCCGGCGGCTGTCTTCAGTGACAGCGGGTCGAGCTGGGTGACGTCGCTGTGCGGCGCGTCCCCGTAGGCCGCCCAGAGCTCGCCGCCGCCCAGGGCCAGGGACCAGTAGTAGGCCGTGGTGATCTGCGGATCGTAGGGGCTGGACCGGACGTGACGGGCCAGGGTTCGCAGGGTTAGCGGATCGAGGCGCTGTACGTCAGAGTCGCCGAGCAGGTAGACCCGGCCGCCCAGTACCACCACCTCTCCACGGCCGGAGAGCGACCGGCGTGCGGCAACTTTCAGCGTGACCGGGTCGATGCGGATCACCTCGTCCGGGATCGACGTCCACCTCCTGACCACACTTGTCGAGGCGTAGAGACCCACCGGCCCAGCGGCGAGGTACTGGTAGTAGTGGCCGATGTCGCCGGTGCGGACGACAGCCGAGTGGGTGTGGCCGGTCAGGTCTGTGGCCGAGACGCTGACCCGGGTTGGCAAGGTGTTGCTGATCATCAAGCCGAAATGTTGTTCCCCGGACGCCGCGCTGACGGCGGCCGCAGCCCCTGTCGCAGGCAGTTGCGGTGCCGGTGAGGGCTTCGATACCGGAACCGGTGGGGTCGGAACGGGCGCAGCGGATCGGACGACGGAGGCCGTGGCGGATGGGGCCGTGATATCAGATGTCGTCGAAGCCGTCGGTCGGGAGGCGACGGCCGACGCCGCAGGTGCAGACTGCGCACTGGACCCGGTGCCGGCGCAGGCCGAGATGAGCACTGCCGTTGCGATGGCCGCCGCTCGCTTCACGCCTGCCAGGACGCCGCAGCCGCCTTGCTGGTTGCCGCGGCTC
>JAWWOL010000253.1:0-6457 GCA_033851695.1 Frankiales bacterium | reverse complement strand
CGGCTGGAGATCCGGGGGGCGGCCCTCGAGCTGGTCACGGTCGCCACCGCCGGGCTGGTCGCCGCCGGCGCCGGTGGGTCCATGTCGCTGCGGCACCCCGCCCAGCGGTGGGCCCGCGAGGGGCTGTTCCACCTGATCCAGGCGCAGACCCCCGCGGTACGAGCGGCGACGCTCGAGCGGTTCGCCGCCCGCCGCGGCTGACACCCCGCGGTTCAGCGGGTGCGCGGGCCCCGGCCCACCCGTGCCAGCTGCCGGGCCTGCGCCACCAGCCGGCCGGTGCTGTCCCAGACGTCGACGCTCTCGTCGAACCAGCCGTCCGCGACCAGGTCGGAGTGGGCCCGCACCCGCAGCCAGCCGGGTGCCGGCGCCGAGCGCAGGGTCACCGACATCTCGACCGTCGGCGACCACCCGTACAGGCCCATCTCGAAGACCACGGGTGGCAGCACGTCGGTGGCCACGACAACGGCGAGGGGTGACGCCGCCCGGTCGCCGCGCTCGCGTACCCAGGCCCGGATCTCCGGTCGTCCGCCCGGGTGACCGGAGAACCAGCCGACGCAGGCGGGGTCAAGCCGCACGTCGAGGGCGTCGAGCAGGGGTACGGGGGTGCCGTCGGGCATGCGCGGGACCGCGGGGACGCAGTCCTCGACCGGCGGCAGCACGACGGGCGAGGACCCGGCCCACACCGGTTCACCGCCGAAGTCCGCGGTGTCGCCGACGGACACAAGACCCTCCGCACAGACGACCCCCGCCTGCTCCACCCGGACGCGTACGGCGGAGACGGTGCGGCCGTCGCGGATCCGCTCGACGACCGCTGTCGCCGTGCCGAACTCCGGCGGTCGGACGAACGCCGCGCTGATGCCGAGCGGCAGGTCACGTCCGGTCTCCGCCATGGCGGCGGCACCGAGGACGGCGAGCAGGTAGCCGCCGTTGGCCCTGCCGCCGATGCTCCAGCCCGGGTCGATCTCGGTGGCCCACCGGCCGTCACCGTGCGGGGTCATGCCGGTGGCGGCCGCAATGCCGCCGGCGGGGGGCGCAGGGCTCAGGGCGTCGTCCACGTCTCGATCCTGCTCCCGGCCGAGCATCCGCACACGCGCGGGGCGCTCACCAGTCAAGTGACCCCCGGTATCAGCCGATCACCCGCACGTGACCAGTGGCGACTTCGACTTCTTCGGCGCTCCGAGCACGCCGTGGCCGACCGGCCCGGTGACACCTGCGCCGGACGGTCAGGCCGGGCCGCCGCAGGCGGTGAACCAGTTCGGCACCCCGGTGGTGAACCAGTTCGGCCTGCCGCCGACGGCGCCGGTTCCGCCGCTGCCGCTGACGCCCGTCCCGAGCTCGGGTTCCGGCCGGCAGCTGGCGATCCTGGCTGGGATCGTCGCGGTGATCGTGCTCGCCGTGGGTGGCTTTGTGTGGCTGCAGGGGCAGGGCAAGAAGTCGGCGACCAAGGTCGCCGACACCATCGAGGCCCCGATCGTGAAGGCGCACCAGACCGAGGCGATCGTCGACCTCCAGCAGGCGGTTCAGGCAGAGGAGACCTACCTCGCCGACCACGACACCTACGCGACCTCCGTCACCGACCTGACCGGCTTCGTCGCCTCGCCGACGTCGAGGGTCACGGTCGTCAGCGCCACCGCCACGGCCTACTGCCTCCGGGCGGACGACCTGTCCACGTTCCATGCACCGTCGATGTACGAGTCCTCCGCTTCGAGCGTCGCGTCCACCACGCCCTGCAGCTGACCCGGGCTTTCTGCTCGGCGCCGCGCGTGTGATCCTCGTACGAGAGGGCAGGGACTCCTCGCTTCACCGCTACGACAAAGGACGCGACCTTCGATGAACATCCTGTGGGCGATCATTGCCGGCCTGGTCATCGGCGGCCTGGCCCGGCTGTTCCTGCGGGGTCGCCAGCACATCCCGCTGTGGCTCACCTGCCTGCTCGGCATCGTCGGCGGGATCATCGGCGACGGCATCTCGCGCAAGCTCGGGGTGGGCCACACCGCGGGCATCGACTGGATCCGGCACCTTTTGCAGGTGCTCTCCGCAGCGGTGTTGATCGGCGTCATCGAACCGCTCTGGGCACAGCGCCGGCGCCTGTAGCGCCGCCAAGGACGAGGGTCGGCTAGGGAAGAGGAGCCCCTAGCCGATCCTCCTGGCGGCTGCCGGCCCGACAATCATGCGCGAGGGGCCGGGAATCACGCAGGGTGCCAGATGATTTCATGCTCTCGTGGCTACCCTGCGCACCGCCCGTGTCCGTGCACCCGAGCTCTACGGCGCCGGTGGCTGGATCAACACCGCCGAGCCGCTGACGCTGGCCGGCCTGCGCGGCCGGATCGTGCTGCTCGACTTCTGGACCTTCTGCTGCGTCAACTGCCTGCACGTGATCGACGAGCTGCGTGAGGTCGAGAAGCGCTACGCCGACGTGCTCGTCGTCATCGGTGTGCACTCGCCGAAGTTCGCCCACGAGGCCGATCATGCCGCCCTGATCGCCGCTGTCGACCGTTACGAGGTCGACCACCCGGTGCTCGACGACCCCGGTCTGGTGACCTGGAACCAGTACGCCGTACGGGCCTGGCCGACCCTCGCCGTGATCGACCCCGAGGGCTACGTCGTGGCGCAGCTGTCCGGTGAGGGCCACGGCCACGGGCTGGCGGCGTTGCTCGACGACCTGGTCGCCGAGCACTCGGCCAAGGGGACTCTGCGGCGAGGCGACTCGTACTTCACGCCACCTGCCGAGCCGGTGTCGGCGCTCCGCTTCCCGGCCAAGCTGGCCGTGCTGCCGTCGGGTGAGCTGCTGGTCGGCGACGCGCGCAACCACTCCCTCGCCGTGATCGATCCCGAAGACCTGTCGACGGTCGTACGGCGGATCGGGTCCGAGCGCCGTGGGCGGGCCGACGGGTCGTCCTCGGAGGCCGAGTTCGCCGAGCCACAGGGCGTGCTGGTCCTCCCGGCGGCGGTCGCTGAGGCTGTCGGCTACGACGTGGTCGTGGCCGACACCGCGAACCATCTGCTCCGCGGGCTGGCGCTGGCCACGGGCGTGGTGACAACGGTGGCCGGCACCGGCGCGCAGTGGCGGCCGGGCTCGGCAGCTGCCGGCCCGGCCCTCGCGGTCGACCTCTCGACGCCCTGGGACCTGGCGTGGTTCGACGAGGCCGTCGTCGTCGCGATGGCCGGTACCCACCAGTTGTGGACGTTCGATCCCTTGTCCGGTACGGCTTGTGTGCTCGCAGGCACCACCAGCGAGGGCTTGCGGGACGGCCCGGCGTCAACGGCCTGGATGGCACAGCCCTCGGGTCTGGCGGTCGACGCCGACATCCTGTGGATCGCCGACTCCGAGACGTCCGCCCTGCGGACCCTGCGTGACGGCGTCCTGACAACCGCTGTGGGACAAGGACTCTTCGCGTTCGGACACCGGGACGGCCCGGCCGCGGACGCGTTGTTTCAGCACCCGTTGGGCGTCTGTGTGCTGCCGGACGGCTCAGTGGCCGTGTGTGACACCTACAACAATGCAATCCGGCGCTACGACCCGGTGTCAGGCGAGGTGACGACGTTGACGGTGGGTGTCTCCGAGCCGTCAGGAGCCGTCGTCGTGAACGGTCAGCTGGTGGTTGTCGAGTCGGCTGCGCACCGGCTGTCGCGGCCACTCGCCACCGGTGCGCTGCGAGTGATGGGCGACGCGCGGCAGACCCAACGTCCGGTGACCGACCTGACGCCCGGCGCCGTGGCGCTGGAGGTGGTCTTCGAACCCCCGCCGGGACAGCAGCTCGACGAGCGCGACGGACCGGCGACCCGGCTGACCGTCAGCGCGTCACCTCCCTCGCTGCTGCTCGAGGGTGAGGGTGCGACGACCGGCCTGGTCCGTTCCCTGGTTCTGGCCGCCGAGGGCTCGGGGGTCCTGCACGTCACCGCCATGGGGGCGTCGTGCGACCTTGATGCGGAGTTCGCCGCATGCCATGTGCACCAGCAGGACTGGGGCATCCCGGTCCGTCTGGTTGAGGGGGCCGCGTCGACGCTGACCCTCATGCTCCGTGGCTGACGGCCCCTGATCAGCTCTCGAGGTAGGGCCCGATCAGGCTGAGGTCGGCTGGTGACAGCCGGTCGGACGCGCTTGCCGCCTGGTGCCAGTACGGGTAGAGCAGCGGCGGCCGGCTGACCTGGTTCAGCCGGGAACGCTCGGCCGGATCGAGCACCAGGCCGGCAGCGGCCAGGTTGTCGCGCAGCTGCTCGATCGTCCGGGCCCCGACGACCACCGACGTCACGGCTGGGCGCCCGAGCAACCAGGCGATCGCAACCTGTGCCGCCGAAACGCCGTGCGAGCCGGCAATCTCGACCAGCACGTCGACGATGTCGTACAGCCGCTCCTCGTCGTGGATCGGCGGCTCGTTCCACTCCTGGACGACCCGCGAGCCCTCGGGTGGCTGCTGCCCCCGGCGGTACTTGCCGCTCAGCAGGCCACCGGCCAGGGGGCTCCAGACCAGCACGCCGAGGCCCTGGTCGATGGCGATCGGGATCAGCTCGTTCTCGGCCTCGCGGGCCTGCAACGTGTAGTGGATCTGCTGGGACACGAACGGCCCCCCGGCGGCGAGGCCCTTCATCACGTGCCAGCCGGAGAAGTTGGAGACGCCGGCGTAGCGGATCTTGCCGCTGTCCACCAGATGATCGACGGCGCCGACGATCTCGTCCATCGGCGTCATGCCGTCCCACTCGTGCAGCTGGTAGAGGTCGAGGTAGTCCGTCCCGAGTCGGCGCAGGCTGGCCTCGCAGCCGCGGATCAGGTGGTGCCGGGACAGCCCGCCGTCGTTGGGCCCGTCGCCCATGTCGAAGCGCACCTTGGTCGTCAGCAGCACCTGGTCACGCCGCGACTTGACCGCAGCCCCGACTATCTCCTCCGAGAGCCCGTTCGAGTAGACGTCAGCCGTGTCGATCAGGTTGACGCCGGCGTCCAGGGCGAGGTCGATCTGGGTCCGGGCCTCGTCGTGCATCACGGCCCCGACCTTGGCGAACTTGCCCCCGCCCCCGTACGTCATCGTCCCGAGGGTGAGCGCGGAGACCTTGAGTCCTGATCGGCCGAGCTGGCGGTACTCCATTGGCGTTCTCCGTCCGGTCAGCGTGCGCCGAGATAGGTGTGCGCGAAGTGCGTGTAGTTGTCCCTGACCGTCGCGATCACCCTGGCGCCATCTCCGTCCTTGAGCTGCTGCTCGATGGCGTCCTCCCAGACCGACCGACCGATCGCGAAGCCGACGAACCCGTCGACGCCTGCCGCGACAGTCAGCCAATGGTCGAGGCGCTCCCGAGGAGCATCCCTACCCAGCACGATGCAGCCTACGTCATCGCGTCGGCCGGCTCGCGCCGCCCCCACTACTTCCCTTGCGGCGTCGGCAGTCTCGAGCCCTTCGATCTTCCACAGCACCGGCTCGACGCCCGCGTCCTGGTTGGCCTTGATGACCTCGACCACGAGTCCCGGCCTGACCTCCCGGTCGTACGCGTCCTGGTCGCCTCCGACGGACGCCAGCTGCGCCTCCGAGGCCGGCACCAGGAGCTCGTACAGGAACGGGATGCCGACACCACGCAGCCACGTCGACAGCTCGGCAAGAGGCTCGAGCTGGACCTCCTTGTCGGTGTCCTGCGGGTTCATCCGGACGAGCACCTTGACGTAGTCGGGCCGGCTGGCCGCGATGTGGGCCGGCGTCTGCTCGCCGTACTCCAGGCTGAACAGCTTCTCTCCCGACTTCTCGACCGGCACCGCCAGCACGACGCCGTCGTCCTTGGCCCGCTTCTGCACCTCGGCGCCAAGCAGCTCGTCGACGAGTACGCCGGGCACGCCGTCGCCGAGGTTGCCCCGGGCGGCCAGCAGGCCCTCGTACACCAGGGTCTTGGCGGCCCGCATCCGGGCCAGCTGTTCCTGGTCGGGGTGCTCCGCGTGGAACAAGGTCTTCTCGAACGAGTCCCGGTGGTCGAGGGCGAGGATCATCAGCGGGTGCTCGGCGCTGGGCAGGTCCATGGCTGGGCACCTACCCGCTCCGGGGTGCGGCACTCAGCCGACGAGCTCGCCCACGGCATCGCCGAACACCGCCGTGTGCAGCACCACGTCGGCGGCCGTGGTGGCCGGGCACATCAGCGCCATGTTGTGGAACGGGGTCATCAGGATGCCCCGGTTGACCGTGTAGAGATGGAGATACTCGTTCAGCCCGTCGTCGATGGCCGCGGCCGACTCGCCGCCGTTGCGCGGCTCAGGCGAGCAGAACCGATACTCGGCGCGAGCTCCCAGCCTGGTCACGGACCACGGCACACCCGTCCGGTCGATGACGTCCTGGACGCCGGCGGTGAAGGCCTCAGCGAGCGCGATCATTGCCGGGAAAGCCTGGTCGGTCAGGACTTCGCCGAGCGTCGCCCGCATGGCAGCCGTGGACAAGGCGTTGCCGGCGAGGGTGCCACCGACGCCGCCGACGTCCACCAGGTCGGC
>JAWWOL010000306.1:0-4052 GCA_033851695.1 Frankiales bacterium | reverse complement strand
GGGTGCGGCTCTGCTCCTGCTGTCCGTGCTCCGTCGCCGCCGGCTGTCGGCCTGACAGGTGCGTTGCCTGCGCCGGGTCGGCTCGCCCCGTACGGCTGCCGTCGCGGTCCTCCTCGCGGTAGCCGTCACGGGTTGCGGCCATGTTGCACCACCGGTCGCGGCCCTGCCGGCGGGGGCCGTGTCGGCCACAGGGTCCGCCCCTGCCGCCTCGGCGAGCCAGGCCGCTGCGGTGCCTGCTCCGGCGACCGCGGTTTCCCCCTCGGCGACGGCGGCTCCCCGTCCCACCCCTAGGACCACGGTTGGGCTCCGGTCGCCGGTCACACCGCCCCGTCCGGCCGTCCGGGTGCCGGCGCTGGCGCGATCGGTGCCGGTGCGCGTCCGGATCCCGGCGATCGGCGTCGACTCGTCGCTGATGAAGCTCGGGCTCACCGCCGACGGTGCGTTGCAGGTGCCGCCCAGTGGCTTCCCGGCCGGGTGGTACACCGGGTCGCCGACCCCCGGGGAGATGGGACCAGCTGTGATCGTGGGCCACGTCGACTGGGGTGGCAGTCTCGGGGTGTTCGGCCATCTCGCCCGGCTCCAGCCGGGTGACCAGGTGACCGTCCTGCGTACGGACGGCAGCTCGGCGGTGTTCCGCGTCTCGCTCGTCGAGCACTTCGCCAAGAACGCGTTCCCCACGCAGCTCGTCTACGGCGACATCGACCACGCGGGATTACGCCTGATCACCTGTGGCGGCACGTTCGACCGCTCGGCGCACAGCTACGTCGACGACGTGGTGGCCTTCGCCGACCTCGTGGCCTGACCAGCAGCCTGGTGCCGCCCGGCCCAGCGGTGCATCCGGACCGAGCCGACCGCTGCGGATACGACCAGGAACCGGGAGTAGTAGGCGTAGGGCACCCGGCGGCCGCGCTGCTCCCAGGGCCACCACAACGGCAGCCCGGGCCCGGTCGCGATGTCCCGTACGAAGTGCAGGCCGACTCCGGCGGAGGCGGCCGCCAGCTCCCGTCGGCGGTAGCGCACCCCGACTGCCAGCAGGCCCAGTGCCGCCGCGGTCGAGAACGAGTGGGTGAACGGGCGGCCCCCATCCACCCGGATGTTGACCGGGAAGTCGACGTAGAGCGGCAGGTGGTCGACGTCGATCAGCACCGAGGACGCGCACGCCGTCGCGACCGCCGTACGGTGCCTGGCCAGGCGGCGCGGCCCGAGAGCGGCGAGCAGGACCAGCAACGAGGTGGCGACGTGGGCAGGTTCGTCACGGGCGCCGACCTCGACCAGCGGCATGCCCTCCTGATCAGCGCTGTCCAGCCACCGGATCAGGGCGACCAGGCACCAGGGGGCCGACGCAGCACCGGCGTTCTTGAACACACCGGAAGTCTAGGTGCGCAGTTCAGGTGCCAGGTGAGACGACGCTGCGAAGCAGGCAGAACTCATTGCCCTCCGGGTCGGCGAGCACGTGCCAACGAACGTCGCCCTGGCCGACGTCGACGCGGGTGGCGCCGAGTCCGAGCAGCCGCTCCAGCTCGGTCGCCTGGTCGGTGTCATAGCTGTTGACGTCGAGGTGCACCCGATTCTTTACCGACTTTGCCTCGGGGACCCGTACGAACATCAGCGATGGGGTGATCGAGCTCTTGCTGTCAGTGCCGGCCGGTCGCACCTCGACCTCGTCGTCGTCGGCATCGGTCACCACCCAGCCGAGCACCTTGCACCAGAACTGGGCCAGGGAGTGCGGATCGGCAGCGTCGATGGCGATCTCGGTCAGCCGTACGGTCACTGGCATCTCCTCGTCAGCGCATCGAGTCCAGGATCACGCGCAGGTCTTCGACGCTGGTCAGCGGGTTGACGATCGCGAACCTCGTGCACACCTTGCCCTGGTGCTTGGTCGGCGTAACGAAGGCGACCTGCTCGGCCAGCAGCCGCTCGGACCACGCCGCGTAGTCCCCGGCTTCCCAGCCGGCCCGCTCCAGCACCAGGACGCTGAGCTCCGGCTCCACCAGCAGCCGTACGTGCTCAGCCTGGGCGATCAGCGCCGCGCCGGCGCGGGTCACCGCCAGCGTCTGCTCGACGGCGTCACGGTAGGCGTCGGTGCCGTGCATCGCCAGCGAGAACCAGAACGGCAGCCCCCGCGCCCGCCGGGTGAGCTGGACGGCGAAGTCGGACGGGTTCCAGTCGCCCTCGACGTTGACCGGGTCGAGGTAGTCGGCGTGCTGCGTGTGGGCGGCCCGGCCGAGCGCGGGGTCGCGGTAGATCAGCGCGCACGAGTCGAACGGCGCGAACAGCCACTTGTGCGGGTCGACGATGAAGGAGTCGGCCTGCTCGACGCCGGCGAACAGGTGCCGCACGCTCGGCGCCGCCAGGCCGGCACCACCGTAGGCGCCGTCGACGTGGAACCACCAGCCGTGCTCGCGGGCCACCGCCGCGATGCCGGCCAGGTCGTCGACGACGCCGAGGTTGGTCGACCCTGCCGTCGCGACCACGGCGAAGATGCCCTCGGCCACCTCGGGCGCCAGCCCCCGTACGGTGTCCCGCAGCGTCGTCCCCACCAGCCGGCCGCGTTCGTCGCCCGGGACCTCGATCACGTCGGCGTCCATCACGACCCGCAGCGCGTGCTTGACCGACGAGTGCGTCTCCGCGGTCACGCAGACCGCCCAGCGCCGGGGAACGGTCCCTCGCCTGCGCTTGGCGTCCTCCCGGGCCGCGACCAGCGCCGAGAGGTTGCCGCCCGAGCCGCCCTGGACGAAGACGCCGCCCGAGGAGGTCGGCAGCCCGCACAGGTCGGCGATCCAGCGCAGCGCCTGGTTCTCGGCGAAGACGGCGCCCGACCCCTCGAGCCAGGAGCCGGCGTAGACGTTGGAGGCGCCCACCAGCATGTCGAACGCTGCCGCCGCGCGGGTCGGCGCGCTCGGGATGAAGGACAGGTAGCGCGGGTTGTCCACGGACAGGCAGGCCGGTGCGAGCACGTCGTTCCACAGCCGCAGGGCCTCGGCGCCGCCCAGCCCCAGCGCCGTGACGGTGTTGCCAGCGGCCGCCTGGAGCTGTTCGGGTGTCTGCGGAAAGTCCAGCGGGGCGTCCATGGCCAGCCGCGCCAGGCAGGCCTCGGCAAGAGCGCGGGCGGTCAGGTCGTCGTCGGCGCTGTAGCGGTGCATGCCGCCCGATGCTAGTGACCGCTGAGGCGGGGATTCCGTCCAGATGAGGCCCGGCCCGTACCATGGAGGGGTTGCCGCCCCCGTGTCCGGGCCGTGGCTCCCCGAATCGCTTCCTACTCAAAGGCTGACGCGTGCCCACCCCTGACAACACCGTGACCCGTGCGACCAGAAGCGACATCCGCAACGTCGCGATCATCGCGCACGTCGACCACGGCAAGACCACCCTCGTCGACGCGATGTTGTGGCAGTCCGGCGCGTTCTCCGAGCACCAGGCCGAGAACGACTCCGTACGCGAGCGGGTCATGGACTCGATGGACCTCGAGCGCGAGAAGGGCATCACGATCCTCGCGAAGAAC
This sequence comes from Frankiales bacterium, assembly GCA_033851695.1. Classification (GTDB taxonomy): domain Bacteria; phylum Actinomycetota; class Actinomycetes; order JAWWOL01; family JAWWOL01; genus JAWWOL01. The sequence goes on along the minus strand of JAWWOL010000306.1, from coordinate 553 downwards.
ACCGCCGTACGCCACGGTGGCGTGACCATCAACATCATCGACACCCCCGGCCACGCCGACTTCGGTGGCGAGGTCGAGCGGGGGCTCGAGATGGTCGACGCCGTGCTGCTGCTGGTGGATGCCTCCGAGGGCCCGTTGCCGCAGACCCGGTTCGTGCTCCGCAAGGCCCTGCAGAAGCGGATGCCGGTCATCCTGGTGATCAACAAGGTTGACCGACCGGACTCCCGGATCGCCGAGGTAGTCGACGAGGCTTACGAGCTGTTCCTCGACCTGGACGCTGATGAGCACCAGATCGAGTTCCCGATCGTCTATGCGAGCGCCAAGGCCGGCCGGGCCTCGCTGAACCGGCCCGGCAACGGCGAGATGCCGGACAGCCCCAACCTCGAGCCGCTGTTCGACACCATCATGAAGACCGTGCCGGCGCCTTCGTACGTCGCGGGTGCGCCGCTGCAGGCCTACGTCACCAACCTCGACGCGTCGCCCTACCTCGGGCGCCTCGCCCTGTGCCGGGTGCACTCCGGCACGATGAAGAAGGGCCAGACCGTCGCCTGGT
>JAWWOL010000177.1:0-4481 GCA_033851695.1 Frankiales bacterium | reverse complement strand
GTCTGCCCACCTGGGCGGCTACCTTTCCGTGCCCACGTCAGCGGGTCCCTGGCCCGGCGTCGTCGTGATCCACGAGATCATCGGCCTCAACGACGACATCCGCCGACAGTGCGACCGGCTCTCGGCGGCCGGCTACCTCGCCGTCGCTCCGGACCTCTACACCGCGGGTGGGGCACTGCGCTGCCTGCGCGCGACGATCCGCAGCGTCTTCGCCGGACAGGGGCCGGCCTTCGACGACATCGAGGCCGTACGCGGCTGGCTGGCCGCGCGCGATGACTGCACCGGCCGGGTCGGGGTGCTGGGCTTCTGCATCGGTGGCCAGTTCGCGCTGCTCGCGGCGACCAAGGGCTTCGATGTCTCCGGCGTCAACTACGGACCGCTGCCGAAGAAGCCCGCCGAGGCGCTGGCCGGCGCCTGCCCGATCGTCGCCAGCTATGGCTCGCGAGACCTGGCCACCCGCAAAGCGACGGCGAAGCTCGACGCTGCATTGACCACGCTGGCGGTCGAGCACGACGTCCGTGAGTACAAGGGTGCTGGCCATTCGTTCGCCAGCCAGCCGGACTCGCGCGCCCTGTCCGTGCTCGAGACGGTCCTGGGCATGGGCTACCAGGCCGACGCAACCAGCGACATGTGGCGTCGCACCCTCGCCTTCTTCGACCGCTACCTCACCCGGCCGGGCGGCTGATCGGTGGAGGGTCTACAGGCCAGCGAGCTGCTCTCCGGGCTGGCCGCCGACCTTGCGCCGCTCTCCGACGGCCACAGCATCCTGCGGGCCGCAGCCGACCGGCTGGTCCGAGGCACGCACGACGCCGTGGACTGGTGCATTGCCGACCTGCTCAGCGGTCCCGACCTGGTCACCAGGGTCGCCACGGTGAGCCGGCACGGGCGCCTCGAGCTGCCGGACGAGCTCGGCAGCGCCGACGCCCGGCGCTCGTCCGCGCGATCCGCCGGGGGTTTGCTGGCAGCCCTCGCCGCAGCGCCGACGCCCGTCCTCCGGTTCGACACCGACCAGCTCCGGGCGCTGACGCTCAGCGAGGATCCTCGCACTCGCAACCAGGCCCGGCTGACCCTGTCGCTCGGGGCGACGGACCTGCTGATCCTCGGCCTGAGGGCAAGGACCACGCTGCTGGGGGTGCTCATCGTCGCCCGTACCGACGGGCGGTTCTCCGAGGCGGACCTGGTCGCGTTGGACGGTGCCACCGCCATCACCACGATGGCGATGGACAACGCCCGGCTGCTCGGCAACCAGCGCAGCCTGTCCGCGGCGATGCAGACCAGCCTGCTGCCGCCGCTCCCGTCCTACCCGGGGGTCACCCTGGCTGCGCGCTACCACCCGGCGATGACCGGGCTCGACGTGGGTGGCGACTGGTACGACGCTTTCGCCCTGCCTGCAGGCGGTCTGGCGCTGGTGATCGGCGACGTCACCGGCCATGACGCCCATGCTGCTGCCCAGATGTCCGAGCTGCGCAACCTGCTCAGAGCGATCGCCTACCACCAGGGATTCTCGCCCGCGTCGACGTTGTCGGCGCTGGAGGAGACGACGACGCGGCTGCGGGTGGAGGCCGGCGCGACCTGCCTGCTGGCGACCATCGACCCATCGGCTGCGGGTGCGCGCCGGCTGCGATGGTCCTCGGCCGGGCACCTGCCGCCGTTGCTGTTGCGCGACGGTGACGCCAGGTTCCTCGACACAGCAGCCGATCTCATGCTGGGCGTCTGGCCCGGCAGCAACCGCACCGAGCACTCGACGGACCTGCTCGCCGGCGACGTGCTGGTGCTCTACAGCGACGGCCTGGTCGAGAACCGGCGCAGCCACCTCGACGAGCGACTCGCCCTGCTCGGTCGTACGGCGCTGGCGGCGCCCCACACGTTGCCCGACTACCTGGCCGACTGGTTGCTGCGCGGGATGGCGGCGAGTGGGACCGACGACGTGGCACTGCTCGTGGCCCGCATCGACGCCTGAGCGGGCTCGCCGGGGAGCACCGAGCCGGGGAAGCCGCGCACCGGATGTGCCTCGTACGTAAAGACTCCAGCCTTCACTCCGGGGTCGCCCTCCATGATCTCGATGGTCTGCTCGACCGAACCGGTGAAGATGCCCACGCCGCACCAGGGACTGTCATCGGTGACGGGGCAGACGACGGCGAGCAGCCCGGCCGCGTTGAGCGCGAAGTTGCGCCGACCGTGCTCCCAGACGATGGCCCGGCTCTCCGGCTCGTGGTAGCGCGGACCCTCCAGCAGCAGCACCACGGTGTAGGCCAGCGTCTGCCCGAGCCGGGAACGCATCTGGTCGTCGGTGATCTCCGGCAGCTCCATCAGACCACGGCCGCGAACTGGCGCAGACCGGCCGGCCAACCGGCGGGGCTGCCGACACCGTTGGCCACCGACTCCCAGCCCTCGCCGTGGGCGTCGAGCAGGTCGTGCACGAGGTCGACGCCGGTGCCGGAGCCGAGCGCGGTGAAGGTGACGGTGACCCGGCTGCCGACAGCGTCGGGGGGCGGAACCGCCCAGTCAGGGCCGATCAACCAGGAGAACGAGAAGCTCGACGGCGGGTCCCACGTGAGCACCCGGCCCCACGTGCACACCTCGCCCGTGTCGCTCTCCTCCCACATCCGGCCGCCGACGTGAGGGTCGATGCCGATCTCCTTGAGCGTTCCGGCCTGGACGTGGTGCTCGCGCGTCCACCAGCCGTTGATCCCTTTGGTGAACACCTCGAACGCCCGTTCCGGCGTGACCGGCACCACGATGCTCGTACGGACCTCGGTTGCAGTCGTCATGTCGTCTCCTGTACGTGCTGGGCGAAGGCGGTCAGCTGGCTGGTCCAGAACTGTTCGAAGTAGGCCTGAACGTCGGTGACGCCTTGCGGGTCGAGGGCGTAGATCCTTTTGGTACCAACGGGAGTGGACTTCACCAGGCGGGCCTGACGCAGGACCTTGAGGTGCTGCGACACCGCAGGACGGCTCACCGGAACGAGGGAGGCGAGGTCGGCCACCGAGCGCGAGCGGGCGGCGACCAGCTCGAAGATGCCGCGCCGGGTCGGGTCGGCCAAGGCCTCGAACACCGCCCCTTGGTAAGTCTGCACGAACGGTAAGTTACGGCTAACGGAGCAAGTCGTCAAGCGCGTGTTCCGCCGTAAGCCCGGGTCCGCCGGGTGCTCGCGCCGCTAGGCTCCACGCCATGACCCGGCGCCGCACCAGCGTGCTCGTGGCGGCCGGCCTCATCGCCGCCGCGCTCGCCGCCGGCTGTCAGGCCTCGCCGAGCGCCCCCGCGGCGGCGCGGACCGTCGTCACGACCGCACCGGCGACGGGTCCGGTCGCGGCTCAGCTGGCCGGCTTGCAGATCAAGGGCCGGGCGCCGATGACCGGCTACAGCCGGGCGAAGTTCGGACCGGCCTGGCCGAGCCTGCACGGCTGCGACGCCCGCAACCTGGTGCTCCACCGTGACCTCACCACCACGGTCCTGCGGACGGGCGGCTGCGTCGTGCTCACCGGCGTGCTGCTCAGCCCGTACACGAAGGGCGTCATCCACTTCGTCCGCGGGCCGCAGTCGGCGCAGGTGCAGATCGACCACGTCGTCCCGCTCGGCGACGCCTGGCAGACCGGCGCCCAGAGCTGGACGGCGGCCAAGCGCGAGACGTTCGCCAACGACCCGCTGGAGCTGCTGGCCGTCGATGGTTCGAGCAACGAGGCGAAGGGCGACAGCGACGCTGCCTCGTGGCTGCCGCCGAACAAGGGGTTTCGCTGCGAGTACGCCGGCATCCAGGTGCGAGTGAAGGCGAAGTACGCGCTGTGGGTCACCCAGGCCGAGCACGACGCCCTCGCCCGCCTGATCGCGCAGTGTTGAGCCGTCAGACCCGGCGGGCGAGGTAGAGCACCGTCTCCATGTCCAGCAGGATCTGGTCGCCGACGATCTCGCGGAGCTCGGCGAACAGCCCTTCGCGGGCCTCGGCCGGCCGGACGTTGTAGGCGGACATGGTGGACAGCAGCTCGACGTAGTCGGCACCGCTCAGCGACCGCTCCCAGGCGTAGCGTCTGGCCTCCAGGTCGGTGAACTCCGGCAGCTCGGCCAGGTGGGGGCCCGGCCACTCAGCCAGCAGATCGACGACGGGCGGGCGGTCGTCGACCCGGATCCCGGGCGTCCACCGGTCGTGCGCGTCCTGCACCAGCGCCCGCTGCGCGTCGTCCCCCGGCAGGTCGAGGTTCCAGAACAGTGCGAGCGCGGCTCCCGGTCGCAGGCAGGATGCCGCCCGCGCCCAGCGCAGGTGCGGGTCCATCCAGTGCCAGGCCTGCGCCGAGACCAACAGGTCGTACGGTCCGTCGGTCGGCTCGGTCTCGAAGCCACCGACGCTGACCTCGACGGTCGGCAGCCGGGACGACAGCACCGACGCCATGGACGGATCGTGCTCCACGGCGTGCACCGCCAGCCCGCGGGCAACCAGCTCGGCGGTCGCGCGCCCCGTACCGGCTCCGGCCTCGAGCACTCGCCCG
>JAWWOL010000088.1:0-3121 GCA_033851695.1 Frankiales bacterium | reverse complement strand
GGCATCGCCAGGTCGAGGGCATCGCGGTCAACCGGCTGCCCGAGGCAGCCCTCCACCAGGTGACACCAGCGGGAGACCTCGTGGTCGCCCTTCCGCCAGCGGGGTCCGGGGACACCGAGCCCGGCCGAGCGGTAGGCGAGCAGGGCGCCAGGAGCGAAGCCCAGGAGGAACCGGTGGCTCTGCGGCCCGCGGCCGTGCAGGTTGACGGCCACGTCCGGAGGCCGCCCCGACCAGGCGTGCCGGTCGTGCAGTCCTTCGACCGGCAGGACCTCGTCCACGGCCTCGACCAGTGCGACCAACCCGGCCAGCACCTCGGGAGTCGCGAGGACCAGCCGATGACCCGGCAACGCGGCCCGCAGTCCGCGGATCGCCGGCACCGCCGTCAGCAGGTCACCCAGCCCGAGCGCGCGCAGGACCAGGACCGTCCGGCTCGGAGGAACGGCTACGGCCACGAGCTCTCGGTGCTGTGGGCGACCAGGATCTCGCGCAGCTCGCAGCCGGGTGGTTGCTGCAAGGCGAACATGACGACCTCGGCGACATCCTCGGGCCGGTTCAGCGTGGCGTCAGGGCCGGGCTTGTACTGCTCGTCGCGGTCGTCGAAGAAGTGGGTCTGCATGCCGCCGGGGATGAGCAGGGTCACGCCGACCCGGCCCTGCGTCTCGGCAATCAGCGCTCGGGTGAACCCGACCACACCGAACTTCGAGGCGCAGTAGGCGGTTGCGTCGCTGAGGGCCCGCACGCCGAGGGTCGACGCGACCGTGACCACCTTGCCCGAGCTGCGCTCGAGGAAGGGCAGCGCGGCCCGTACGACCGCGGCGGTGCCGAGGAGGTTGACCAGGACCACCCTGTCCCAGGCGTCCCCCGGGACGTCGACGAGCCGGCCACACCGGTCCGTCCCTGCGGCGGTCACCACAGCGTCGATGCCCCCGCAAGCCTCGGCCACGTCCCGCACCGCGGCCTCCGCGGCTCGGCCGTCACCGAGATCGACGACGCGGTGGTCGACGCCGCTCTCCGGCATCGACAGGTCGAGCACCACGGGACGACCTCCGAGCTTGGCCACCGCATCGACGACGGCTGCGCCCAGTCCGGACGAACCTCCGGTGACGACTACGGTTCCCAGGCTCATGAGACTTCCTCTCGTTGTTCGACGTTGCCGAGGGCGCGGACGATCGAGCTGGTCGACCGGCCTTCGAGGTAGGGCAGAACGACGGCTTGGCCGCCCCAGCCGCGCAGCACGGAGGCCTCGGGCAGCACGGCCCCGGCGTAGTCGCCGCCCTTAGCCCACACGTCGGGCTTGAGCAGCTGCAACAGCCCGGCCGGCGAGTCCTCGTCGAAGACCACCACGGCGTCGACGCAGGACAAGGCCTCGAGCACCCGTACGCGGTCGGCCTGCGCTACGACCGGCCGCATGGGTCCCTTGAGCCGCCGCACCGATGCATCGCTGTTGAGGCAGACGACCAGACAGTCGCCGAGACTCCGCGCTGCCGTCAGCGACGCGACGTGGCCGGCGTGCAGGAGGTCGAAGCAGCCACCGGTGGCGACCACCGTGCCACCGGCCGAACGCACGCGGGACACCACGCCGGCGGCGCCATCGAGGTCGGAGGCGGGAGCCGCGGCCCCGGCAGAGAAGCCGGCCGCTCCCCCGGCCGCGACGAACGCCGTCGCTGCCGCCGTTGCGCCGGACACGGCTTCGAGAGTCACCCTGCCCTCCGCCAGCAGCGTCGCCGCGCGAGACGCGAACCGGTCGCCGGCGCCGCAGGCGTCCCCGTGGGCCACCCGGCCGGCCGGTACGACGGCAGGCACACCGGAGCCGTAGGAGAGCAGGGCTCCGCGTGCACCCAAGGTGACGACCACGGCGCCGGCCTGCCAGCCGATGGCCAGTGCGTCGGCGACGCTCCCCACGGCTGCCAAGTCGTCCGACCTGGTCGAGATCGCAGCCGTACCAGGCAGAGCAGCGGCCATCGCGCTCGCTTCGGAGGCGTTCGGGGTCGCCAGCCTGACCCCGGGGACGGGCGCGGCACCTCGGGGGTGCGGGTCCCAGACGACCGGGAGGCGCGGCGCCAGCCCAGCGAGGAGCTGACGCACCCCCGCGTGGCTCGTGACTCCCCTGCCGTAGTCCGAGACCAGCACCGCATCGGCAGCCGCCGCGACGGCGAGCACGTCGGCAGGAATGCGGTCGAGGATCCGTCCCGGCTGACCGGTGTCCAGGCGGGCCAGGGTCTGGCCACCGACCCGGACCCGCCGTTTAACCGCGGTGGTGCCTTCGGTGACCAGCCCGATGACGCGGATCGCCGGCTCGAGCAGGGCCACCAGGCGGACGGCCTCCGCGTCGTCGGCCAGCGGGGTGACCAGGACCACCTCGTGTCCGTCGGAGGCGGCGAGCAATGCCGCCAGCGCCGCCCCACCCGGCCGCAGCCTCTCGCTGCCGACGTCGACGACCGGGGCTGGTGCGTCGGGGCAGAGCCGGCTCGACGTGCCCTCCACGTCGACGTCGAGCAGCGCATCGCCGACGACCAGCAGGCGGCCGCTCACCGAACCACCTCGAGCGTCCCACCGCGGCTCAGATCGCCTGCACGGTCGAGGATCGCGAGGTGGTGGTCGAGCGAGGCGCAGACCAGGTGCAGGGCAACCAGATGCAGCTCCTGTACGGTCGCGGTGAACGGCGACTCGACACACAGCGCCTCATGGCAGGTCTCGGCAAGCGGGTTGCCACTGGGTCCGCTGAAGGCCAGGGCCCGCGCACCGACCGCCTTGGCCCTGCGGGCTGCCTCGACGACGTTGGGGCTGCGGCCGCTGGTCGACAACAGCACGACGATGTCGCCCGGCCGGGCGTGGGCCTCGACCTGCCTCGCGTACAGCTCGTCCGGCGGGTAGTCGTTGGCGATCGCCGTCAGGGTGGACGTCTCGGCCGTGAGACAGATCGCCGAGAACGGCCGGCGATCCTGCCGGTAGCGCCCCACCAGCTCCGCCGTCAGGTGCTGGGCCTGTGCGGCACTGCCCCCGTTGCCGGCCGCGATCAGCCGGCCGCCGCCGAGGAGCGTGCGAGCCAGGTCCGCCCCCCAGCGCTCGGCCGTCTCGATGCAAGGCCCGAACTGCTGCAGCGCAAGGGAAAGCGCCCTGA
>JAWWOL010000076.1:0-3524 GCA_033851695.1 Frankiales bacterium | reverse complement strand
GCGCTCAGGAAGCGGGCGACCAAGCGCCGGGTGGACGAGGACCTCGACTCCGCAGCTCTCAGCGGGGTCAGCGGCACCCCGACCTTCTTCATCAACGGGCAACGGCACTACGGCGCGTACGACATCGACGCTCTCACCTCAGCCGTGCGCCAAGCCAAGGCCCGGGCGATCCTGGCCCAGGCCGACGATTCCGACCCCCGCCCGCCGTGGCGGCCCTGGAGGACGCCGGCGGCCAGCAGCACCGGAGGGAAGCCATGACCGAGGACCCGTCCCGCGCCGTGATCGTGTCCGTGGACGACGACCCGGCCGTCGGCCGGGCCCTCGCGCGGGACCTGCGCCGGCAGTACGGCGAGCGCTACCGCATCGTCCGCGCCGAGTCCGGGCCGGACGCACTCGACACCCTGCGCGAGCTGACCGTACGGGGAGAGCAGGTGGCGCTGCTGCTGGCGGACCACCGGATGCCCGGGATGACCGGGGTGGAGTTCCTCGAGGAGGCCATGGACATCGCCCCGCGGGCCCGCCGGGTGCTGCTCACGGCCTACGCCGACACCGACGCCGCGATCAGGGCGATCAACGACATCGACCTCGACCGCTACCTGCTCAAGCCGTGGGACCCGCCGGAGGACCGGCTCTACCCACCGCTGGACGAGCTGCTCGAGGAGTGGTCCCGCTCGGCCGTGCCGGGCTTCACCGGGGTCACGCTGGTCGGGCATCAGTGGTCGGCCGAAACCGAGCAGGCCAAGGAGTTCCTGGCCCGCAACCAGGTCCCCTATCGCCACCTCGACCTGCGCGGCGAGCCGGCGCACCGGCTCCTGCGAGCTGCCGGACTCGAGGAAGACAGCTCGGTCCTCCCGGTCGCGTTCATGGCGGACGGAGCGGTGCTCCGGCGGGCGACCCCGCACGACCTGGCCCGCGCGGTCGGCCTGGCGACGACGGCGGGGAGCCCGTTCTACGACGTCGTGGTCATCGGGGGTGGCCCGGCCGGCCTGGGTTCGGCGGTCTACGCGGCGAGCGAGGGCTTGCGGACGTTGCTGGTCGAGCAGGCCGCGACCGGCGGGCAGGCCGGGCAGAGCAGCCGGATCGAGAACTACCTCGGCTTCCCGAACGGCCTCTCCGGTGCCGATCTCGCCCAGCGGGCACGGGACCAGGCCGTCCGGTTCGAGGTCGAGATCCTGACCACCGCCCAGTGCACCCGCATCGAGGCGATCGGCGAGGGCCGGGTGGTCCGTTTCGGCGACGGCAACGAGGTCACCGCCCACGCCGTGGTCCTCGCCACCGGAGTCTCGTACAACCGCTTGCAGGCACCGGGACTGGCCCGCCTGTCCGGGCGTGGCGTCTACTACGGTGCGGCTGCGCACGAGGCGGCGAACGCCCGCGGCGAGGACGTATACATCGTCGGAGCGGCCAACTCTGCCGGCCAGGCCGCGATTTTCTTCTCCCGCTACGCCAAGCGGGTCTTCATGGTCGTACGGGGCACGGACATCCGGGCGTCGATGTCGGAATACCTCGTCGCCCGGATCGAGGCCGACCCGCTGATCGAGGTGCTGACCTGTACCGAGGTCGTCGGGGGAGAGGGCCACGAGCACCTCGAGCGACTGACGCTCCGCAGCAGCGTTGCCGGCACGACCACCAAGGTCGACGCGCAGTGGCTGTTCGTCTTCATCGGGGCGCTGCCCAAGACCGACTGGCTCGGAGACGACGTTCGCCGTGACAGCAAGGGTTTCGTGCTCACCGGGCCTGACCTGCTCGACGACGAACAGCGGCCACCGCCGGGGTGGCCGCTGGACAGGGATCCCTATCTGCTCGAGTCCTCGGTGCCCGGGATCTTCGCCGCCGGCGACGTACGCGCCGACTCGGTCAAGCGGGTGGCATCGGCCGTGGGCGAGGGGGCGCTGGCCGTCACCCTGATCCATCGCTACCTCGCGGAGGCGACATGAACATCGTGCCGGTGGATGAGCTGCGAACACTCTTTCTGTTCGAGGCGTTGTCCGACGAGCAGCTCGAGTTCCTCTCCGAACGCAGCGAGCGCCGCACGTTCGACGCCGGCGCCTGGGTGTTTCGCGAGGGCGAGCCGGCGGACTACTTCCTCATCCTGCTCAAGGGTTCGCTGCAGCTGACCCGACGGGCGGGCAACGAGGAGGTCGTGATAGTCGAGACCGACTACCGCGGCGCCTACTCCGGCGCCACGAGGGCCTACGTCGAGGAGGAGGACCAGCGCTACGCCAACTCGATGCAGGTGTCGGTGCCGAGCAGCTTCATCTGCATCCCGGCCAGGGACTTCGCCGAGTTCATGCGGCGCTACTTCCCGCTGGCCGTACACCTGCTCGACGGGCTCTACCTCGGCATCCGCAACAGCGAAGGCACCCTGCGCGAGCGCGAGCACCTGGCCCGGCTCGGCGCCCTGTCCGCCAACCTGGGCCACGAGCTGAACAACCCTGCCGCCGCGGCGTCTCGGGCGACCAGCCAGCTCCGCCGCCGGGTCTCCGACATGCGGGGCAAGCTGGCGATGATCGCCGAGGGCAGGGTCTCCCCGGATGCGCTGCAGATGTTGGTCAAGCTGCAGCAGGAGATCGTCGACCGTGCTGCCGGCGACCGGCCGCCCCTGACCTCCCTCGAGGAGGCCGACCTCGAGGACGCGCTGATCGACCGGCTCGACTCCCTGGGGGTGGCCGGCGCGATGGACCTGGCACCGATCTATGCCTCCGCCGGGCTGGGCGTCGACTGGCTCGACGGCGTCGTCGACGCCATCGGTGGCGGCGAGCGGGACGGCGCGCTGCGCTGGCTCGCCTACACCCTCGAGGCCGAGCAGCTGATGGACGAGATCCAGGACGCCACCAGCCGGATCAGCACCATGGTGGCCGCGGTGAAGCAGTACTCCTACATGGACACCGCTTCGGTCCAGGACGTCGACGTGCACCTGGGGCTGGACAGCACCGTCGTGATGCTGGGGCACAAGCTCGCCGCGATCACCGTGCAGCGCGACTATGCCGCCGACCTGCCCAAGGTGCCGGCCTATCCCGGCGAGCACAACCAGGTGTGGACCAACCTCATCGACAACGCGGTTGCCGCCATGGACGGCACGGGGACCTTGCGGCTGGGGATCCAGGTCGAGGACGACTACCTCGTCGTCGACATCGGCGACACCGGTCACGGCATTCCCGAGGACGTCCAGCCGCACATCTACGAGGCCTTCTTCACGACCAAGGGCCCAGGCGAAGGCAGCGGTCTCGGCCTGGAGACGGTCCTGCGGATCGTCGAGCGTCGCCATCACGGCTCGATCAGCTTTGCCACCAGCCCTGAAGGGACCACGTTCTCCGTACGGCTGCCGTTGGAGCAACGCCTCGCCTAGCAGGGCGTCGCCTAGCAACGCCCCCTGTGGTCGAGCGCATCGGCGTGGGCGTCGGCTACCCGCCCGGGCCTGCATCCGGCTGCTCGGCGCCGGCCGCAACCGGAAGCTCGCAGCGCACTGTCGTGCCGCCGCCGGCCGGGCTGTGGAGGAAGAAAGTGCCGCCGAGGGCCTCGAT
>JAWWOL010000294.1:0-4058 GCA_033851695.1 Frankiales bacterium | reverse complement strand
CCGTCGCGGCTCACGTTGAGGCAGGCCAAGGCCCAGAGCACGAGGTAGACGTCCTGGGAGACGGCCAGCAGCGCCCCGCCGGGGTCCGCACCGGCCAGTCCGGAGACCAGGCCCGCGAGCAGCGTGAGCGTCAGCGGTAGCAGGTAGGCGCCCTTCACGATCTGCTTCGTGGAACCTGCCCACAGCAGCGCGCCTCCCACACCCAGCAGGATCGCGCCGTCCGCAGGACCCAGGTTGCCCGCAACGGTGGGCCGCAGGATCGGCAAGCCGGCGAGGCCGACCGCGACTGCTGCTCTGGCGACGCCGCTCCGCTCACGGGTGCGGCGCACGGCTTCCGCCGGTGACGGACGGACCGCACCGGCGGTGACCGCATCGCGGATGGCAAGCCCGGCGCTGCCGGGGCCAGGGTGGTACAGCGGGGAAAGTGCGTTCATCGCCGGCCGCTTAGTGCAGAACCGCTAGGGGGCGCATCCTGGCCACCGGACGCACGAGACCGTGGCTGACCAGGACGCGCAGCGCGGCATCGACACCGCGGTCGTCGAAGTGGGGGACCCGGGTCGGTGCTTCGCCGCTGTAGCGGTAGCGCAGCGTCGTGTGGCGGTCGTGGTCCGAGCCCGAGTCCCCTTCGGCGGCGAACTTGTCGATGACGGTTCCTGCGCCGTGACAGGCGGAGTAGAGACTGCGCTCGGAGTGGTCGCCCGCCACGCACAGGTAGGACGACGTGCGGTGCGTCCCGGGGAGCAGCACCGCCTGGCCGACCGATCCGAACGCCGTGCCCGGCGTCATCCGGGACGCCGGGTAGGCCCGGCAGGAGTTGTGCCGGTGCACGATCGCGGGACTTCCGCCGACCTCCTCCTCGTAGATCGAGTTGTGCGGGGAGTCGACCACCAGCTGCGGCTGGCGGGCGCCCAGCACCTCACGGGCCAGGCCGACGAGCGTGCCGTAGGTCGCCGCACGGAAGGCGAACCCGTAGTTCATCGCGGCAGCGTTCGCGAGCATGACCCGGGAACCTTCAGGCCCGTCGAGCGGGATGGTCGGGCAGCCGGGCCGGAAGTAGAGCGCGAGCCGCTCCTTGACCTCGGCTGCGGACCTGGCCGACGTCAGGTGCGCCAGCGGCCGGGCCAGCGCCATCTGCAGCTGCAGCGAGCCGTGCATCTTCTGCCGGCGGGCGAAGAGCCGGCCGACCTGGCCGGTGAGCAGCCCGCCGCCGGCGTGGTACTGCAGGGTCAGCTGACCTTCGCTGACGCCCAGCACCTCGGCGGCGACCGGGTCGAGGATCTCCTCGACCCGCTGGAGCTCGACGAAGTGGTTGCTCGGGCCGATGCTGCCGAAGCGGAACCGCGACACGTGGAAGGACAGGCGGGGCAGCTCGCGCCGCAGACGTTCGACGCCGCCGTACTTCTCGAGCGACAGCCGGCCGTCCTCCTCGACCCGCTCCAGTGCTTCCTCCGGCAGGCCGTAGCGCTCCACGCCGAACGCGGACCCCTCGTCGGCCGCGCGCAGGACATCGCCCAGCGAGAGCTCGCGCCGCCAGCTCGGCGGGTGCGGGTAGCGGGACCGGACCGCGTCGTAGAACCGGGTGAGCGCGGCTTCCTCCGGCACGTCGCTGTCGAACGCGATGAGTGCCATCCCGCAGTTGACCGACGCGCTGGTGAAAGCCGGCCGGATCGTGGCCCGCGTGGCCACCGCGATGCTCGAGGGCATCTCGAGGTCCCTCTTGTGGTGGAAGTCCGGAAGGACCACCGGCGGTGCTGCGAGGTCGATGTCGGACACCCCGCTCGCCAGCGTGGCCACGACGTCGCGATCCGCCGGCACCTCCTCGCTGTCGAACACCCGCGGCTCCGCGTCGACACGCGGGCCCTCCTGGCTCAGGACCGTGATGTCCACGCCTGGTCCCCCTTCGTCCCGTCGGTGGGCTGCGGTGGTTGCGGTCGAAGCCTGGACACGTCGGGGGTCGGGGCCTGCCAGATGATTCGCAGCCCGAACGGGGAGCGGCGGGCCGGGACGACGATCAGCCCGAGCAGCGGCCAGCCGCTGATGGTGAAGAACTCGACGATCCGACTGAGCTCGGAGACCCGGACGACCTTGGGGGTGACCAGCACGACGCCCGTCGTCCCGCGGGGACCGCCCCGGCTGTGCGCACCGTTCCCGGTGTCGTCGACGCCGTCGTTCTGGTGGGGTACGGGACCGGAGGTGTGCCGGGTGATGACGTCGATGTCGAGGCCGCGGACCGACTGGGCCAGCAGGTCGGTCATGGGCCCCACGTCGAGCTGGCGCCGCATGGAGAGCAGCCCGACCCGGTCCACCCTCGCCGCCACGGCTGCCAGCTCGATGTGCATCGCGGCCTCGGCGAGGTCGGCGTCAGCGGAGGAGACACCCCGCACCTCGGCCAGCACGGGAGCGCCGAGGTTGCGGGCCAGTGCGTCGCGGCCGACGAGCGTCGGCCGGAACGTCTCGAGCAGGGACGCCAGCGCGATTCCAGCCAGCAGTCCGAGCAACCCGCCGAGCGCGATGTCGGACACGAGACGCCCTGCCACCCGGTCGGCTGGGGTGGCGTTGTCGACGATCGCGCCCGCCGCGTGCAGCGAGTGGTCGGCTTCCAGGGTCGCGTGCTCCGAGTTCAGCGAGCCCAGCCGCTGCACCAGGTCGGCGCGCTGACGGAGCAGCTGGTTCGGCTCTGCCCACGGGCGCTCGCTCAGCGGTACGCCGCCGGTCGGCTTGGCCACGTCGTACAGCGGGCCGACCCCCTTGATGTGGTCGTCCAGGGACGCGATGTCCCGGCGGGCCTGCGCGATCGAGGCGTCGAGGGTGTGCACCGTGCTCTCGTAGAGACCGTTGACCACCTGGTCGTGGGCGGCGATGACGTCGGCCGCAATCTGCTTGGCCAACGAGACCGCCACCTGGTTGTCCTGGTCCAGAACGCTGAGGGCGACGACTCCGGAGGAGCCGAGGCTCGCCACGGTGACGTCGTGCTGCGCCACGTTGACCGCATCCCGCGAGGCGCCGATCGTGTGCAACGAGCCGGCGACCAGGGAGGGGCTCGTCGCGAGGGCCCTTGCCGTGTCCGCGATGACGGTTGACTGTGCCTGGGTCGCGGGGTCCCCGGTGTCCATGGCCAGCCGCACCGTTGCGCGGTACTGCGTGCTGCTCCCGCCGATCAGGAGGCCTGCACCCAGCAGACCGCACGCGACCAGAACCGCGATCATCGCGATGTGCCGGCCGATCACCCGGACAAACGCTTCACTGAGCTCCATGAGCTGCCTCTCCTCGCCGTCGCCGATGTGACGATCCACCGGCCGCACCGGCGAGTCCTCGCTCCTGCGGCGTAGGGGGGCTACGTCAATTGCGGGTCCGTGGCCGGCCGCCGCCCGGGGATGCTCGGGCGGGTCGAGTGCGAGGAGCTGAGCCATGCGGGTCGTTGCCGTGGTCGCCCACCCCGACGACGAGGTGCTGGGGGTCGGCGGAACGCTGGCCCGGCACGCCCGCGACGGCGCCGACGTCGCAGCGCTGGTCGTCGCCGACGGTGCCAGCAGCCGGTACGCCGCCGAGATGCGCGACGAGCTGCGGATCGCCGGCCAGAAGGCGGCAGTTCGGCTGGGACTGCGGGAGATCGTCTTCGCGGACCTTCCGGACCAGCGGCTGGACAGCCTTCCGCTGATCGAGGTCACGCGGGTCGTCGACCAGGCTCTCGACTCCTGGCAGCCGGACATCGTCTACACACACTTCGCGGGCGACGTGAACCTCGACCATGCAGTCGTCGCGCGGGCGACGTGGACGGCCTGCCGGCCCTACCAGCGACGCGGCGTACGGGAGCTGTTCGCCTTCGAGACGCCGTCATCGACGGAGTGGGGGTGGCCGGGGCTGGGTGACCGGTTCTCAGCCAACGCCTTCGTCGACATCGCCGAGACCCTCGACGCCAAGATCGCGGCTATGGCGTGCTACGACAGCGAGCTGCGCCCGGAGCCACACCCGCGCAGCCTCGACGCGCTGCGGACCCGGGCGGCGTACTGGGGCAGCGTCGTCGGCATGTCGGCCGCGGAGCCCTTCATGGTGCTGCG
>JAWWOL010000011.1:0-2712 GCA_033851695.1 Frankiales bacterium | reverse complement strand
GTCGTACGACGTGGGCGACGGGTGGTCGGCCCAGGACATCGCGACGAAGGCGTGCTCGCCCTCGTGGATGCGGGTACGGGCGCTCGCCCGGCGGCCCTCGAAGCCGAGCCGCAGGCTGGTCGTCAGCCGCAGCTCGAGATCCGTGCCCGCTGCGGTGGCCAGCGCCTGGCCGTAGCCGTCCGAGGTGTAGGTCCACCGGGCATCCTGCCGGCCGTAGTCGAAGACCGGCTCACAGTCCAGCGCGATCTCCAGCTCCCCCTGCAGGCAGCGGACAACCCGGATCAGCGTGTGCTCGGAGTCCCAGTCGTCCGGCGTGCGGCGGTGGGCATTGGCCCGGTGCTCGGCGTGGTACCACGGGCCCATCGACAGGAAGTCGTGGACCAGCAGCCAGCCGGTCGGGGTCTGCCAGGTCGTCTCCAGCACGTTCGTGCCCGGGACGTAGCGACGCCCGGCCGGGATGTGCTGATCCTCAGGGCCGAGCCGGAAGCTGCCGGCCGAGCGGTCGAGGATGGCGGCGAAGAAGCTCGGCGAGTCCGGACGCGGGGCGCACATCCACTCGACGTTGCCGCTCGGGGCGACCAGGGCGTTGACGTGGCAGTCGGAGAGGAAGGCGTACTCCCCGATCGGCGGGAACGGGCTGCCACTGGCCGTCCGTGACTCACCCCCAGTGACGCCCGACTGCCGGCGCTGCTCCTCCGTGCTGCCGCCGACGTCAGGCAGGGCACCATCGATCGGTCGTTGGGGGGCCACGGAGGCCGCCGGCCTTCTGGGCTTGCTCATGCCCGCAACGCTATCCGTTCTCCCCGTCCAGCATGCGCAGGCCGGTCCGGACAAGAAGCTCGATCCGGTACGGATGCGGCGGTTAGCGCGGCTCCGGCCGGGGAACTCGAGGTGCTTGACGCCCCCGGCCGGGCGGCGCCAGCGGGCCCGTCCCACCCCCCGTCCCGCGCAAGTGCGGCGGCAGAACGGGTCACAACCGCGGCGGAGACGCCGATAGTCAGCACCGGGGACGAGCGGCAGCCGGTCGTTCACCAACCCGCCGACGACAGATCGTGACACGAGGACTACTCTGCTCGCAGAAAGTCCCACGACAGGCCCAGGTGATGTGACACAATCCGACCGGTCCGGCCCCTTGCGGGCAGCCGGTAACCGGACGATAGACTCCGTGGTCGCCCCCACGCGCAGCGAGCGGCACCGCTGGGAATCCTCCAGGGCGCTCACCCGTTGGGAACTTCAGAATGCCACGGCCTTCGCCAATTGCCGACCAGCACGTGCTCCAGCGCCCCACCGCCCCAGATGCCAGCCCTCAAGGCCCCGCCCCAACCCGAAGGAATCCCCTGTGTCGCTTGCCAGTTCTCTGCCCACCGACTCCGTCATCGCATCGGCGGTGACGATGCTGGTGGAACGGGCGCGCGAGCACGGACAGGTGTCCGTGGACGACATGCGGGCCGCGTTCGAGTCGGCTGACTACTCCCCCTCCGACGCCAAGCGCGTGCTCCGTGAGCTCGCGGCTGCCGGCGTCACGGTCGCAGGTGACCACGGGGTGAGCACGACGAGCACCCTCAAACCCCGAAGCACCACCAACGGCCGGAGCACCGCTGCCAAGCGGGCCGCGAAGGCGCACCCGGACACGAGCGGCGGAGCCCTCGGCTCCCCCGCGAACGCCCACACCGAGGAGGGAACGGCCACGACCACCACGAAGCGCCGGTCGACGGCCCGGCGGAGCACCCCCGAGACCACCGTCGAGCCCGGTGCCGAGCCGGTCGAGGAGATCCTCGCCGGGGCCGTCGACGTGACCGACGCCGTCGTCCCGGCGACCGCCGACGCGGCCGCCGCGACGGAGACTCCCACCGAGACGACCGACGCTGCGGAGTCCGCCGAGAGCGACGACGAGGAGCCGGCCACAACCGGTGCCTTCGCCGAGTCCCGCGAGCCCTCGGGCACCGAGGACACGGTCCGCCTCTACCTCAAGCAGATCGGCAAGGTCGCGCTGCTCAACGCCGAGCAGGAGGTCGACCTCGCCAAGCGGATCGAGGCCGGGCTCTACGCCGCCTACAAGCTGGAGCTCGACCGCGACGGCGCTCTGCCCAAGAAGCTGAACACCCGGGACAAGGCCGACTACTCGACCCTGGCCCTCGACGGCCAGCGGGCCAAGCGGGCGCTGCTCGAGGCCAACCTGCGCCTCGTCGTCTCCCTCGCCAAGCGCTACCAGGGTCGCGGTCTCGACCTCCTCGACCTGATCCAGGAGGGCAACCTCGGCCTGGTCCGCGCGGTCGAGAAGTTCGACTACAGCAAGGGCTTCAAGTTCTCGACGTACGCGACCTGGTGGATCCGTCAGGCCATCACCCGCGCCCTGGCCGAGCAGTCCCGCACCATCCGACTGCCTGTGCACCTGGTCGAGCAGCTCAACAAGCTCGGCCGGCTCGAGCGGCAGTTCCTCCAGGAGCAGGGCCGTGAGGCGACCGCCGAGGAGCTCGCCGAGGGTCTCGACATCACGGTCGAGAAGGTGCTCGACATGCAGGAGCACCGCCGCGAGGCGGTCTCGCTGGAGACACCGATCGGTGACGAGGGCGACAGCGCACTCGGTGACTTCATCGAGGACGCCGACGCCATGGTGGCCGAGGACGCGGTGATCTTCGGCGCGATGCAGGACGAGCTGCGTGCCGCGCTCGAGTCGCTCGACCCGCGCGAGGCGCAGATCGTCGCGATGCG
>JAWWOL010000539.1:0-8163 GCA_033851695.1 Frankiales bacterium | reverse complement strand
ACGGTGACGACGGAGTTGGTGGTGCCGAGGTCGATGCCGACCGCTCGTGCCATGAGAGCCTCCTGCTTACGGTGGTATGTCTGGTGTGGGTTACGGTGAGGTTGAGTGGTACGGACTCAATAGTGCGTCGGCGGTCCTGGACCGTCAACCGTCCTTGAGTGCGTCAGGCTCAACTTATTGCTGCAACGTCCGTCAAGTCGTTCCATTCCCGGCCTTGGAGGCTTCTGCATGACTGCGATCTCCGACCTCGGCAGCGCGCCGCTCAGCTCCGGCGGGTCCATCCCGCTGGTCGGTTTCGGCACCTGGCAGCTCTCCGGGACGTCGGCCCGCGAGTCCACGGCTGCGGCCCTGGACGCCGGCTACCGGCACATCGATACGGCCACCGGCTACGCCAACGAGGCCGAGGTCGGCGCCGCGCTGCGCGACTCCGGCGTCCCCCGCGGCGAGGTGTTCGTGACGACCAAGCTGCCGCCGGACCACGGCGGGCGCGAGCGGCGGACCCTTGAGGAGAGCCTGGCGGCCCTCGGGGTCGACCAGGTCGACCTGTGGCTGATCCACTGGCCGCCCGGCGGGGCCGGCGTCGAGATGTGGCGCGAGCTCATCCGCGCCCAGCAGGACGGCCTGGCGAGGGCGATCGGCGTCAGCAACTACTCCCTCGACCAGATCGACGAGCTGAACGCAGCCACCGGCGTCACCCCGGCGGTCAACCAGATCAAGTGGGGACCCTTCCTCCACGACGCCAAGATCTTCGCCGGTCACCAGGAGCGGGGCGTCGTCCTCGAGGGCTACAGCCCGTTCCGCTCCGGGTCCCTCAAGGACCCGACGCTGGTCGCGATCGCCGCTGAGCTCGGCCGTACGGTGCCCCAGGTGATCGTCCGCTGGCACGTCCAGCACGGCATCGTCGTGATCCCGAAGTCCGCCCGACCTGAGCGGATCGTCAGCAACGTCGACGTCACCGGGTTCACCCTGTCCGACGCCCAGATGACCCAGATCGACGCCCTGGGCCGCGGCTGAGGCAGCGCCGACCGGCTGATCATCCGGCGTAGGGTCGCACCCGTGGCCTCCTACTCCGTGCTCGTGCTCAACTGTGGCAGCTCCTCGGTGAAGTGGGCCGTCGTCGATCCGGACTCGGGTGAGACCTCGAGCTCCGGCCTGGCCGAGCGCCTCGGCGGATCGGACGCACGTGTCCGGACCAAGCAGGGCGACGGCGACTGGGAGGACACCGCGAGTCCCGGCCTGACGCCTGAGGATGCCGTGGCCAGAGCGATCGAGCTCGTACGGGACCAGCCACTGGGCGGGGTCGGTCACCGGGTCGTGCAGGGCGGCGAGCGGTTCACCGCCTCCGTGCTCATCGACGACGACGTCATCGACGGCATCCACGCGCTGTCGGACATGGCGCCGCTGCACAACCCGGTGAACCTGGCCGGCATCAAGGCCGCCATGAAGGCCCTGCCGGACCTGCGGCACGTTGCCGTCTTCGACACGTCGTTCCACCAGACGATGCCGCCCCGGGCCTACCGCTATGCCGTGCCCGCCCGGTGGTACGACGAGCTGGGCTTCCGCCGCTACGGCGCGCACGGGACCAGTTTTCGCTATGTCAGCGCCAAGGCCGCCGAGCTGCTGCAGCGACCGCTCGGCGAGTTGGCCCTGATCGTCGCCCACCTGGGCAACGGGTGCAGCGCGGTGGCCATCGACGGCGGCCGCTCGGTCGACACCACGATGGGGCTGACGCCGCTGGAGGGCCTGGTGATGGGCACACGGTCCGGCGACGTCGATCCGAGCGTGTTCGGCTACCTGGCCGCCCAGACCGGCATGGGCATCGACGAGATCACCGCGGCACTGAACAAGGACAGCGGGCTGCTCGGGCTGTCCGGTCTCAGCAACGACCTGCGCACCATCTCCGAGGCAGCCGCCGACGGCAACGAGGCTGCTTCCCTTGCGCTGGAGGTGTTCTGCTACCGGCTGGCGAAGTCGGTCGCTGCCTTGGTCGTCCCGCTCGGGCGCCTGGACGCGCTGGTCTTCACCGGCGGCATCGGCGAGAACAGCAATGTCGTACGGTCAAAGGTCCTGGCACTGCTGGGTTTTCTGGGTCTCGAGGAGAACATCATCGCCAACGCCCAGCACGGTCGCAACCATCGCGGGCGGGTCAGCCTGATGGGCGCGCCGGTGGCGCTGGTGGTCCCGACGAACGAGGAGCTGGTCATCGCCCAGGACACCGCCGCCCTCGTCGACGGGGTCCAGTGACCCACACCATCCTGGTCGTACCGACCGGGCACGGCGTCGGACTGACCGCGACCAGCCTCGGCCTCGTACGCGCCCTCGACCGGCTCGGCATGCCGGTCGGCTTCGCGAAGCCGATCGCCCAGCCCGGCCAGGAAGGCCCCGAACGGTCGACGGCGCTGATCCGGCTGGTGACCCGGCTCGACCCGCCGGAGCCGATCGCCGCTGCTCAGGCCGAGGCGCTGCTCAGCGTCGGTGCGATCGACTCACTGATGGAGCAGGTCGTCGCCCTGACCACGCCGCTGGTCACCGGCAAGGGCGTGCTCATCATCGAAGGCCTGGTGCCCGGACCGGGCCAGCTCTACTCCGGCCGGGTCAACCTGGCCCTGGCCAAGGCGCTGGACGCCTCGGTGATCCTGGTCGGCGCTCCTGCCGAGGGCGGCGAGTCACTCGAGGAGCTGGCCGAGGCGATGGCGATCGCCGCAAGTACCTACCGTGCCGGCGAGGAGATCCGGGTCATCGGCTCGATCGTCAACCGGGTGCCGATGGAGTCTCTGGACCAGGCCGCGGCGGTGCTGGCCAGGCACGGGCTGCACTGCGTGGGCGCCGTACCCATCACGCCCGAGATCGCCCGGCTTCGGGTGCTCGACCTGGCCCGCGCCCTGGGCGCCACCGCGCTCAACGAGGGCGAGTGGACCACCCGCCGGATCCATGACGTGTCGGTCTGCGCGCAGTCGGTGCCTGGGGTGCTGTCCGCCTTGGCGGAGGGCCGGTTGGTGGTCACGCCCGGGGACCGGCTCGACGTCATCATGGCGACCTGTCTCACGGCGCTGGGCGGCGTTCGGCTGGCGGCGCTGCTGCTCACCGCGGGCATCCGGCCGGATCCGGCGCTGTGGGAGCTGACCGCTGCTGCACGGGCCACCGGCCTCCCGATCCTGCTGGTGGACGAGCCCACGTACGAGACCGCCAACGCGGTGCATGCCCTGAGCACCGAGGTGGCCGCCGACGATGCCGAGCGGGCCGAGACCGTGATGCGTACGGTGGCCGACCATCTCGACGAGACGTGGCTGCGCGGCCTGGTCGCCGACGCTCACGAACACCGGCTGAGCCCGGCGGCCTTCCGCCACCGGATCACGACCGCCGCCCGGGTGGCGCACAAGCGGATCGTGCTGCCCGAGGGTGCCGAGCCACGCACCTTGCAGGCTGCGGTGATCTGCGCAGACCGCGGGCTCGCGCAGTGCATCCTGCTCGCCACCGAGGACGAGATTGCCGCCCAGACAAGGCTTCTGGGCCTCACCCTGCCCGACGGCGTGACGATGATCGACCCGACCTCGGTGGTCGAACGCTACGTCGAGCCCTATGTGGAGCTCCGCAAGCACAAGGGTGCGACCGCTGACATCGCCCGGGAGCAGCTCAGCGACACGGTGGTCCTGGGCACGATGATGCTGGCCCTCGACGAGGTGGACGGACTGGTCGCCGGCGCCGTGCACACGACGGCACACACCCTCCGCCCTGCGCTGCAGCTGATCAAGACGGCGCCCGGTGCGGCCCTCGTGTCCTCGGTCTTCTTCATGTGCCTGCCCGACGAGGTCATCGTCTACGGGGACTGCGCGGTCAACCCCAACCCGACCGCCGAGCAGCTCGCCGACATCGCCTTGCAGTCAGCGGCTTCCGCGACCGCGTTCGGCATCGAGCCGCGGGTGGCGATGCTCAGCTACTCCACCGGCGGCTCGGGGAGCGGGTCCGACGTCGACCGGGTGGCCGAGGCGACCCGGATCGCCCGTGAGCGTGCACCAGGGCTGGCGATCGACGGTCCGCTGCAGTACGACGCCGCCGCCATCGCCTCGGTCGCGGCGTCGAAGCGGCCGGACTCACCGGTGGCCGGCCGGGCGACGGTCTTCGTCTTCCCGGACCTCAACACCGGTAACACGACCTACAAGGCGGTGCAGCGCGGCGCGGACGTCATCAGCATCGGCCCGATGCTGCAGGGGCTGGCCAAGCCGGTCAACGACCTGAGCCGTGGTGCCCTCGTCGAGGACATCGTCTACACGATCGCCGTGACGGCAATCCAGGCATCGGCCAGGTAGCCGGGCGCCGGTCAGCTCAGGCCGAGACCGTGGTGGTGACCCCTCGACCCGCCTTGTTGTACGGGGTCACCGTGAAGCGGTAGCGGTGGCCTCGGAGCGACACCGCCTTGAGCTTGTGGACCGACGGAGCAAGGCTGGTCGACACCATGGTCCGGTGCAGGGTCAGGTCCACGACGGTGATGACGTAGCGGGTCAGGGACGTCGTCCCGTGGTCCGCCGGCGGCGCCCACGCCAATGAAGCCACGGCGCTGCCGCGCACGACAGAAACCCTGCTCGCACTGGGTTTTGCCCCGCAGGCATAGAAGCCGACATCGTCGATGAACCACCCGTACGAGGACCCGAAGCTGTCCGTGGTGAGCCGGAACCGGAACCGCACGGTCGAGCCGGCGAGCTTGGTCAGGTTGAGTCGCGCGGAGCGGTAACCGTGGCTGTCCCCGCCGAAGCCGCGGAACGTGTAGGCCTGCTTGTCCGCGCTGTAGCCGGTGACCCGGGCGTTGTAGCCGCCGAAGTCGAACAGCGACGCAGCCGAGGTCCAGGCGCCGCCGTTGCGGGAGTACTCCACCCGGCCGCCGTCGAAGTACAGCGCCGGCTGCCCGTCCCCTGCCGGCTCGTAGTCGAGCAGGTAGGCCTGGCTGAACCGGAGGTAGGACGACTTCCCGATCGGCACGGAATAGGTCTTGACCATCGTCGCCGAGCTGTCCTTGGCCACGTCGCCGTCGCTGCCGTAGAGCTCGTTCCGCCCGCTGGTGGCATAGCTCAGGTCGACGTCGCCGCGGGCCCGGATCTGCGGGTCGTACCAGCCGATGCCGGACTTCCAGAGTCGGACCGAGGTGTTCTCGAAGTTGTCCCGGAAGCCGAAGCTCTGGGGAATCCCCTTGGTGCAGGTCGGTGCCTCGGGAGCTGAGGCCTGCTTGGGGTTGCTGGTCATCCGGGTCCCGGCAACAGCCTCCCGTACGGAGGCGCAGTCGGTCTTCGTCATCGTGACCTTCCCGCCGTGGCCGTCGGCGAGGTGGTGGCCGACCAGTTCGTTGCAGGCTTGCGTCAGCGTCGCGGCGAGGTCGGCGTAGTCCGAACCGGTCGCCAGCATCTGGTCGACGAGGTAGTAGAGGTGCGCGGCCTTGATGATCGCCGGCTGGCGGGTGGCGGCCACCGCCCCGCCGAGTCCGTGCACGTGGACCCCGTTGAGAACCCCGCCGTCGACGATCAGCTCCGCCGCCTTGTTGCCGACGCCGCTGTTGATGTGGACGCCGCCGCTGTCGATCGGGTTGCCGGTCTTGCTGTCCACGCTGGCGACGTACAGCGGGCTGGTCATGCTGTCCGGCTGCCGGGTGAAGTTGTCCACCTGCACCCCGGACGGCACGACGGTCGGCGCGCGCATGTCGCGCAGCACGCCCTCGCTGGCGGGCAGGTCTTCGCCGATCATCCAGCGGTAGTCGACGGTGCCGCCCGTGCCATCCGAGTCACGCCCGGTGCCGTTCCACTGGTCGTACAGCTCGCCCATCACGTCCGACATCGACTCGTCGATCGCACCGGACTGGTAGAGGTAGAACAGCGCGGAGGTCGCGTCGGTCACGCCGTGGGTCAGCTCGTGACCGACCACGTCGTCTGCCTCCGCGAAGCCATCGCCGAAGACCATCTGCTGGCCATTCCAGAATGCGTTGTCCATCGGGCAGTCGTCCGTCGCATCGCAGACGTGGACGGTCGAGGCGATCGCGCCGCCGCGCCCGTCGATGGCGTCACGCCCCAGCACGTTCGCGTAGAAGTCGTAGACCCCACCGACCTGGGTGTACGCGGCCGCGACGTCTGCATCGGCACCGGGGCGCGGGGGGTTGGCCTCACTGGCGACAACGGGCGCGCTCTTGCTGGGACAGGTGTAGTCGACCACCTTGTCCCCGGCGTTGCACACGACCCGCGCCTTGGCCTGCTCGGTCTGGCTGTACTGCAAGGCGATCGCCCCACCTACGGCATCGACCAGAACGCTGTGCCGCAGAGCCAGGTGCGTCGGCGAGGTGACCTCGACGCTCCACACCCGGCGGCCGGCGGTCGGGTTGGGCACGCCGAGCAGCGCCGGGTCGTAGAACTCCAGCGTGGGCGTCGACGCGACGAGGGCGGACGCGTCGACCGACTCCGCTCTGGCGGTGCTCTCGAGGGCCGTACGGACAGCCGCGCCGGCCGGGGTGAGCACCGAAGGCTGCACGGGGTCCGCCTGCGAGGTCGTGTGCCGGGACACCGACTGGACCCGGTTGTCGGCGGTCAGGGAGACCGTCACCGCGCCGCCGAGCACCGGCACCCCGTGCACCGTCTGCTGCAGCGTGACCAGCCGCCCGACGTCGGTGGACTGGGTCCGGGCCGCACCAAGCGTCGGCGCCGCACCCAGGACGTCACGGTGAGCCACCAGGAAACCCCGGGCCGCGGTGGCAGCCGAGGATCCGGCGGTGATCCCGCGGGTCCGGGCGAACGGGTGGCCGCTGGCCGCGCCGAGCCGGGTCACCGCGCCTGCGGTTCCCTCGACGGTGAGCCCTGCCGACTGCGTCCCGAGGCTTCGGGCGAGCAGCTGCAACGGGCCAGGCGTCGGAGCCGCCCCGGCGGACTGCGGCGCCACCAGCGTCAGCGTGGTCACGACGGCGAGCAGCCCCGGGCGCACAGGCGAGCGAGCAGACAACCGCATGCAGGATCCCCGAAGGCAAAATGTGACAGGGCGACCCGTCACGGTATCCGCTGGTGCTATGAATCGCTGCTCCCGGCGGGAAAGTACCCCGCGCCGGCGTTATGTTACTGGCGGGTCACTTTCGGGCGGACATCGGAGGGCACATGCAGCTGGCCGCCATCCTCGTGTCGATGGCCGCAACGGCTGTCGGCCTCGCGCTGGTCGGGCGGGCTGCGGCGTCCATGGTCCGGGTGCTCCGGACGGGGCGCCCGGCGTCGCGTACCGACTCCCCCGGCACCCGTACGGTGACGTTGGCGCGCGAGGTCGGCGGTCACACCCGCATGCTCAAGTGGTCGGTCCCTGGTGCCGCGCACTGGTTCGTGATGGTCGGCTTCGTGGTGCTGGTGCTGACGTTGATCGAGGCGTACGTCGAGCTGTTCCGGCCGCGCTGGGACTACCCGGGCCTGGGCAGCAACCCGGTCTACGGCCTGGTGATCGAGCTGGTGGCGCTGACCACGCTGGTCGGGATCCTGGTGCTCATCGCCGTCCGGCAGCGCTGGATGCGCCGACCCGGCCGGGCCAACCGGTTCGCCGGCTCGCAGACCTGGATGGCCTACTACGTCGAGGCCACGGTCCTGGTGGTCGCGCTGTGCATCTTCGCGCTGCGTGGGCTGCGCGCCGCCGAGGGCGCCCTGCCCTACTCCCACGGCATCGCGTTCGTCTCCTGGTGGCTGGGTCGGACTCTCTTCGGCGGCCTCTCGAGGAGCACTGTCACCGACCTCGTCTACGTCGTGGCGATGATCAAGATCGTCGTCTCCATGGCCTGGTTCGCAGTCATTGCCGTCAACCTGACCATGGGCGTCGCGTGGCACCGGTTCCTCGCCCCGTTCAACATCTGGTTCAAGCGCAACCCGTCCGGGGCGGTGGCGCTCGGGCCTTTGCAGCCGATGGACGTCGACTTCGAGGACCCGGCCGACGACGCGGTGTTCGGCGCCGGGGTGATCACCGACTTCACCTGGAAGGGCCTGCTGGACTTCGCCACCTGCACCGAGTGCGGCCGCTGCCAGTCCCAGTGCCCGGCATGGAACACCGAGAAGCCGCTGTCGCCCAAGCTGCTGGTGATGGCGCTGCGGGACGAGATGTACGCCGGCGTCGAGGGCCGGCCGCTGATCGGTCTGCTCGAGGACGGCGGCGTGATCGAGCCGGACG
>JAWWOL010000520.1:0-10556 GCA_033851695.1 Frankiales bacterium | reverse complement strand
GCCGCGCCCGGTCGTCGATAGCGCCGCTGTCGTCGGAGGTGCTGTGCCCGGTCGTCGATAGCGCCGCTGTCGTCGGAGGTGCTGTGCCCGGTCGTGGATAGCGCCGCTGTCGGAGGAGCTTCGGGCTCAGTCGCCGATCTGCCGGTCGCGGGCATCGAGCAGCCGGCGCAGCGAGACCAGCCGTTTCTCGCCGGCGCGGCCGGCGGCCACCGCGGCGTCGAGCGCGCAGCCGGGACTGTCGGCGGCGTGGGCGCAGCCGGGCGGGCAGTCCATCGCCGCCTCGTACAGCTCGGGAAACGCCTCGAGGACCGTCTCGGGCTCGACGTGGGCCAGCCCGAACGAACGGACCCCGGGGGTGTCGACCACCCAGCCACCGTCCGCCAGCGGCAACATGATGGCGCTGGTCGAGGTGTGCCGGCCGCGGCCCGTGACGTCGTTGACGACGCCGGTACGTCGCTGCGCCGACGGGACGAGCATGTTGACCAGCGTGGACTTCCCGACCCCGGAGTGCCCGACCAGGACCGTGACCCGGCCGGTCAACCGTTCCAGAAGGGCGTCGGCAGCGTGCGGATCAGCGCCACTGCGGCCGACCGCGGTGACGACCGGGTCGATACCGAGCCCGGCGTAGGCGTCGAGGAGGGGAGACGGGTCGGCGAGGTCGGCCTTGGTCACGCACAGTATTGAATCGAGCCCGGCGTCATAGGCGGCGACCAGGCAGCGGTCGATCAGCCGGGGGGTCGGCGCCGGCTCGGCGACAGCCGCCACGACGACGAGCTGATCTGCGTTCGCGACGACAATTCGCTCGACCGGGTCGTCGTCGTCCGCAGTACGTCGAAGAGCGGATGTCCGGGCCTGGACCCGGACGATTCGGGCCAGAGAACCGTCACTCCCCGTGACATCGCCGACGACGTCGACCCGGTCGCCGACCACCACGGACCGGTGGCCGAGCTCGCGGGCCTGCATCGCGGTGACCAGGACCCCGTCGATCAGGCAGCCGTAGCGCCCCCGGTCGACGGTGAGGACCAGGCCTTCGGCTGCCTCGCTGTGCCCTGGCCGGGTGCGGGTGCGCGGGCGGGACCGCTTGCTCGGCCGGATCCGTACGTCGTCCTCGTCGAAGCGCACGGTCAGGCCTGCCCCGCCCGCGCCGCACGGCCCGGACACAGAACACTCCCCGCACCGGTGCGTCCTTGAGGACGTACCGGTCGGGGAGTGACGTGCTCATTGCGCCACGAGGTGGCGTGACGAGCGGGCCGAACAGGGCTGGAGCAGCGCAAACCGAGTGCTAGGAGACCGTGCGCCGGCGGCGGCTGACCACGACGAGCGCGGTGCCCCCACCGAGCGCCACGGCGCCAGCGGTCGCCATCAGAGCGAACTCTCCACCGGTGAAGGGCAGTGAGCTGGGCTGGTTGGTGAGCGTGGTGCCCTTGACGTCAGGAGTCGAGATCGTCGTCGGAAGCACGGACGGGCACTGCGAGCCATAGGCGGCGCAGTTGTCTGCAGCGAATGCCGGTGTCGCCCCCACGACGAGACCGGAAACGAGCGTGGCCGCGGCTGCGGCCGAGATGATTCGGCGATGCATGCTGAACCCCCACCTAGTTGTTGCTACGGAGTGTGACCGATTTTCTGCCGCCGTGCAAGTCTCCAGTTGATCGGCCGAAGGGGTGAAACTTGCGCTCACGTCACGTGCAGGGCGTAGTCTGGTCCCGTCGGTGGGGTTGTGACGATGGGCAAGACGCGCCACATTGTTGTGACGATGCGTGACGAAGTGAGGAGCCCGGCCTGCTGCATCGGGGTTGCAGCAGGCTTGGGAGTCCCTGGGGGTGTTACTCAGTGTTGACGCAAGGATCTATCACAACGGGATCTCGGGGGTCTCGCAGCACACAGCGAGCCGTGGAGTCCGGTTCGACCAAGGACATCGCGGACACGCTCGAGGTCGATGGTTCTCCACACGAGGAGCACCGATCAGCAGCGCCGACCACAAGGGGTGGGGAGGCAAGTGTGGTGACGGCCGACGGTCGTAGCAACCCAGAGCGCGGCACGACCGGTGAACGGATGCCGGAGCAGGACCACGGTGAGGACCGGGGGGCGATCGGGCTGGCCGACGGCCAGCTGCCGCAGACCCCCCTGCCGGAGCCGTTCGACACCGAGATCTACCACGAGACGCGCGCCCAGCGTGAGGCCAGAGCCGCGTCCGGGATGCATCCCGGACGCTACCGGGCCTTCGACCTCAGCCTGCTGCGCTTCGGGGTCAGGCCCTTTCTCATGGTCATGGACGCCACGGCCTACTTCCTGGCTGCGGCGATCATCGGCCACCTGACCAACACGACCCTCGGCGTGTTCGCCCTGATCGTGGTGCTCTACGCCTCGGGCGGCCTCTACCGCTCGCGGCTGACCATGTCGGTCCTGGACGACCTGCCGGCGCTGGCGGTGCGAGCCGTGGGTGCCGCTGCCCTGGTCACGGCGGTCGGCTTCGCCTGGGACAAGACCCAGGTCAGCGCCGACCTGCTGTGGACCTCCGCAGTGTTCGCCGGGCTGGTGGTGTTCTTCCGCTGCGTGGGCTACTCCGTCGTGCGGGCCGTACGCCGGCGCAGCTTCGTCGCCCACCCGACGCTGATCCTCGGGGCCGGGCGGATCGGCGGCACCCTCGCTGCTGAGCTGCTGGCCCACCCGGAGTACGGCCTCAAGCCGGTCGGTTTCCTCGACTCCGACCCGCTGCTCGAGCCGGACGAGCGCCCGGTGCCGCTGCTGGGCGGCCACGAGTCGCTGGCCAAGGTCATTGTCGAGTTCGGTGTCGGTGACGTGATCATCGCCTTCGGCTCGGCGCCCGAGTCCCAGATGGTCGACTTCCTGCGCACCTGCGACCGGCTGGACTGCGAGATCTTCTTCGTGCCCCGGTTGTTCGAGATGCACCACATCAGCAGGGACATGGACCAGGTCTGGGGGCTCCCGCTGGTCCGCCTGCGCCGCGCTGCGTTCCGTACCTTCTCCTGGCGGCTCAAGCGGCTGATGGACGTCCTTGCCTCCGGCTTCGCACTGTTCCTGCTCTCCCCGTTGATGGCGGCCATCGCACTCGCCGTCCGCTTCGAGGGCGGTCCCGGCATCATTTTCCGGCAGGAGCGGGTGGGCCTCGACGGCCGGCCGTTCCAGGTGATGAAGTTCCGCTCGCTCAAGCCCGTCGACGCCGACGAGTCCCAGACCAAGTGGAACATTGCGCACGACGACCGGCTGGGCCCGATCGGCCGGATCCTGCGCAAGACCTCGCTGGACGAGCTGCCGCAGCTGATCAACATCCTCAGGGGTGACATGACCCTGGTCGGTCCCCGGCCGGAGCGACCGCACTTCGTGGCCCAGTTCACCGAGTCGTTCCCGCGCTACACCGCCCGGCACCGGGTGCCAGCCGGACTCACCGGCTGGGCGCAGGTGCACGGCCTGCGCGGGGACACCTCGATCGAGGACCGGGCCCGGTTCGACAACTACTACATCGAGAACTGGTCGCTGTGGGCCGACGTCAAGATCATCTTGCGTACGGTCGCCTCGGTCGTCCGCGGCAGCGGGGGCTGACCCGGCTCAGCCCGGCGTCACGCGCGGAAGGCGGAGGCGAGCAGGTGGATCCCCACCGACTCGCCCTCGCGGTCTGCGGACAGCGCCACCTCGGTCCGCACCAGCGTCGCCAGGGCTGACGGGTCGGTCGCCAGGGCCCGGACCACGGCCTCCTTGGACAGCACGGTGCGCGGGCGCACCCACTCGACCTTGAGCCCGGCGTCCTCGAGCAGCTGACGCAGCTCCTCCGGCCAGAAGCAGCGGGTGATCGTCCCGTCCTCGCCGGGGACCAGGACGAGGTCGGCGCTGGGCACGTCGGCCAGCTCCGCCCAGCGGCCCTGCTCGGCCAGCCGGGCCAGTCCCAGCACCAGCGAGTCAACGCAGAGCAGCAGCCGGCCACCTGGGCGCAGGGCACGGGCGATGTTCTCGACGGTCTCCTCGGCCAACAAGGAGAACGACAGCGAGCGGCTCTCGGCCAGGACGACGTCGACGCACTCCGGAGCCAGCCAGCGCAGGTCGCGGGTGTCCGCCGCGACCTCGTGCAGCCGTCCTCGGGACGGCCAGCCGGCAACGGTCACGCCGTCGTCGCCGAGCGCGGCGCGTACGACGTCATGGCCCGCCTCGATCATCAGCTTGGCGAACGTGCCTGAGCCGCCGGAGAGGTCGAGCACGGTGGTCGGCGTCGCGGGCAGCCAGTCGGCAAGCTGGCGCGCGGCGACCTCGGCGTAGAAAACGTCGTACGGTTCGGCCGGACCCTCCCCTGTCTGCGCGCCCCCGGGGTCCATGACGGCCATGCGTGCGCTCTAACCTCCAGGGGTGGGATCCGCCCGATCGACGGCCGACAGGCACGGCCGTCGGGCATCAACCTCTGTGGTGGACTATCCCACGCCGGTCGGCCGAGCGACGCTGGCGGTCGACGTACCGCCGCGACCGGTGACGGTGCTGGTGCTCGGCCACGGTGCGGGCGGGGACATCGACGCCCCTGACCTGCTGGCCGTACGGGACGCCGCCCTGCCGCTTCGGATCGCGGTCGTCCGGCTGCGCCAGCCCTACCGTGTCGCCGGTCGGCGTGCCCCCGCCCCGGCCGGCCAGCTCGACCAGGCTTTCGCCGCCGTGCTGCGCGGGATCGACGACTTGCCGGGGCTCTCCGGTGACCTGCCGGTGCTGGTCGGTGGTCGCAGCAGCGGCGCCCGGGTGGCGGCACGTGGTGCGCTCGCCGGCGGAGCGGCTGGGCTGCTCGCCCTGGCATTCCCGCTCTCGCCCCCCGGCCGCCCGGAGGTCAGCAGGCTCGAGGAGCTGACGGGCGCCGGTGTGCCGATGCTCGTCGTGCAGGGCGCCAGGGACCCGTTCGGGACGGCGCAGCAGCTGCGGCAGGCATTGGCAGGGACGGCGGCCCAGGTTGTGGAGATCGCCGACGCTGACCACACGTTCCGTACCCGGCGGGCGGATCCGACGACCACCGGCGACAGCCTGGCCTCCGTCGCGGCCGCGGCGACGTCCTGGCTGCGGGGACGGGTCGCTCAGCCCTGAAATCTTCACCGGAGGTGCGGGAATCGCCGAGCGGTCGACGGGTGTTCACCCCACACAAGGCCAGCCCAGGACGCACCGTTGCTGCACCTGCCGGAGGATCGATGACCAGTCCCGACGTATCGGGAGTCCCGACGCGCGAGCGTACGGGCCAGCAGCCGGCCCGGCGTCCCGCAGGACGTGCCGCGCAGTCCTGTGGACCGGCTCCCCGCAGAAGCGAGCGGGTGGCTCCGGGCGTATCCTTCGAGCGGCGCCAGACGACCGCACTCGTGACCCAGGTCGGGCCCGAGCGGGGCGCCGAGGAGGTGGGACCGGTCGCTGAGACCCCAGAGCAGCGCAGCGCCAGGTTCGAGGCGACGGCCATGCCGTATCTCGACCAGCTCTACGCTGCTGCACTGCGTATGACCCGCAACCCGGCCGACGCCGAGGACCTGGTCCAGGAGACGTTCGCCAAGGCATTCGCCGCCTTCCACCAGTTCCAGGAGGGCACCAACCTCAAGGCTTGGCTCTACCGCATCCTGACCAACACGTTCATCAACACCTATCGCAAGAAGCAGCGCCAGCCGCTCCAGTCGCCGACCGAGGAGATCCAGGACTGGCAGCTCGCCGAGGCCGAGTCCCACACGTCGCGGGGGCTGCGCTCGGCTGAGGTCGAGGCGCTGGACCACCTGCCCGACTCCGACGTCAAGGAGGCGCTGCAGGACCTGCCGGCGGACTTCCGGATGGCGGTCTACCTCGCCGACGTCGAGGGCTTTTCGTACAAGGAGATTGCCGACATCATGGGAACGCCGATCGGCACCGTGATGTCCCGTCTGCACCGGGGACGCCGCGGCCTGCGTGACCGGCTGCAGGAGTACGCGGTCGAGCGGGGGCTCATCCGTCCGGAGGACACATCGGACGGCGAGGCGCCCGTGGACGCAAGTTCGAGTGTGTCGTCGGAGGCAGGGCGATGAGCTGCGGCAACCCGCACGAGACCGACTGTCGTGAGGTCCTCGAGAAGGTCTACCTCTACCTCGACTCCGAGGTGGACGACCACGACTGCAACGCCATCAAGGCGCACCTCGACGAGTGCGGCCCGTGTCTTCGTCAGTACGGCCTCGAGCAGCACATCAACGCCATGGTGGCCCGCACCTGTGGGGCCGAGGTCGCGCCGAGCTCGCTCAAGCTCCGGGTGCTGGCCCGCATCCAGCAGGTCCGGATCGAGATCACCCAGGCGGTCGAGGTCAGCCACGACTAGGCGGTCTGCAGACGACAACGGCGGTGGGGATCCAAGGATCCCCACCGCCGTTTGATGTCTCGGGTCAGGCGTTCGGACGCTTGCCGTGGTTGGCCTTCTTCTTCGCCCGTGCCCGACGCCTGCGGCCCTTCTTGGCCATGGCGTCCTCCTCGCTCGTGTCGGTGTGCAAACCTCCCGACTGCTGCGGGTGGCAAGCACAGATCCTCTCACACCGGCCCTGACCGGGTCAGCCGATCAACCGCCGGTTGAGAGCGTCGAGCACCGAACGCGCCACGGCGTCTGCCTCGTCGCCGCGGACGACAGCGCTGCCGGACAGCACCTGCTCACCGGTCCGGGGGACCTGGACCTGCAGCACGCTGACCGCGACGGAGCGGGAGCCGACCGGGATGACCGTCGCGTGCTCGATGTCGGCAGCGGCCCCCAGGAGCTCACCCAGCGCGTCCAGGGTGGCCCGGGCGACGAGGCGCGGCCGGGAGGCGATGGCCGAGGAGCCGCTGGCGGAGCCGACGAAGACGTCTCCGCCGAAGGCCAGGGTCACGGTGACCTCGGCCTCGGCGTGGCTGGTGCGGACCACGACCGCGTCGACCAGCGGACGTGGGCTGACCTCTGCCGGGGCGGGCGCGGCATCGGTGACGTCGATGCTGTCACCGTCGGCCGGGGTGACGGCGAGACGTAGTGCCGGAGTGTCGCCGTCGTCGATCTGCACCACACTGACGATCCGGTGGTCGATGTCGAGGTCGTAGCGCGCCATGGCCAGGGACTGGATGTCGCGGACCACCTGCTTGGCGGGCTTCATCCGGTCGGCGAGCACGTGGATCTCGGTCGGCTGAGCGTCCGGGCCGGTGACGACGCTGGCCGCCCGTACGCCGGGGATCTGCCGCAGCGCGTCCTCGAGCTCGGGCAACAGTCGCAGGGCAGTCATGGCGCTCCCTCAGGCGATGCTGGTGAGGCCGGCCACGAACAGCCGGCGACGAAGGTGCGGGTTGGTCGGCTCAAGCGGTTGACCGACGGTGTCGTCTGCCACGATCGGGTCCGGAGCCGAGACTACGACCTCGGCCGGCGCGGCTGCAGGCGGGTCGGCGACGACAGGCTGAACATCGGCCCCCGGCGGGGAGTTGCGGTCATGCCAGGCGGCGCGCGCCGAAGCGGCCGCATCGACGGCGTCGCTCGTCGAGGCGGCCACGATCGCCAGAGCGACCGGCAACACCGCCGGCAGGACCGTACGGACGTGGTCGGCCATCTCGTGCACGGCGGCGCGCTGCCAGAACCGCAGCTCCCGGGCCAGCTCCGCGCCGAGCGCGCCGTCGGCCACGGCGCCGGCGAGGACCCGGTCGAACTCCTCGGCAGCGGGCTGGGCACGGGCGTCCAGCAGGGGCTCGACGAGGGCGGCGACGAGCGCCGATGAGGGGACACCGGTGGGGGGCTGCTCGGCGCCGTCCTGCGGTTCGGTCACGGCGGCTCGCCCTCGGGTCGGTGGTGCTCACGCTGCTGGCCACAGCCTAGAGGCCCGGGGGAGCCAGTCGCCTGGCGGACACCGAGTGGCGTTAGGCCGTACGGGTGAATCTGTGTCCGAATTGTCGGGCACCTGCCCCTACGAACAGATTGGGCATCAGAGTGACGCAGCAATACGGCTGGTGCTGACAGCGAATAGTGCTGAACCACTTGACGCAGAGTGACGCCAACAGATTCACTCGGCAACGTACCGGCCTGCGGCGTTGCAGACCACCGCGAGTCTGCGGCGTCGTCGGGGCGGTACTTGCGTGCTGAAGACCGGCCGATGACGGCCGTTCGGGTCTGCTCTCGGCAAAATCCGAGGGCCAAAGATCCACCAGTCGCTACGTTGACAACTGAAGAGGGCGGGATCGGGACCGGCAGGACCCCCGTACGGCAAGGCACCACCTCCCAGCGGAGCGGATCGCGCACGAGCACCCAGCGGGCTCGTGACTTGATGCCGTGGAGGCGAAGTAACACATGAAGAGCATTGCGACCGCACTGGGCAACATCGTCGAGCACATGCTGTCGGCGAGCACGCACTTCGGTTGGAAATAGGTTGTACCTGCCGGTCCCAGTCCCGCTCTCTCGGCCTACGCTCCTCTTCCCCAGGATCGCCAAGCCATGACAGCGCTCCCAGCAGCCGCACGGAGTTACATCTGTGCCGTTATCGTCGCCGGCCTAGTGGCCGGCGGCTTTGCGCTGCCCCACGTCATGCATCCGCTGCCGATCCTCGGCCTGGCGGTGCTGACCATCCTGTGCTCCAGCGTCTCCGAGGTTGACGGCAGCGGCTCGCTGTCGATGAGCCTGGGCGGCGTTGTCGGCATCGCCGCTATCTGCATCACGGGAGCGTCCGGGGCCACTTTCGTTGCTGCTGCAAGCGCGCTTCACTACACGGCAGGCGGTCAGCCGGGCATCAAAAGGGCGTTCAACGCTGGGCAATATGCCGTCTCTGGGGCCCTGGGGGGACTTCTCTTCGACGCCTTGCACGGGCCGGTTGGGCACCTGGCTCAGTCGGACTTCCCCTCCGTCATCCCCATCCTGATGGCGGTGGTGATCCTCTACTCAGTGGTCAACCAGCTGTTGGTTCTGGGGATCATCTACTTGACGCAGCCCCGGTCGGCGCGGCGGTTGACCTCGCAGGCCATTCCCTGGACCAGCAGTCCGTACCTTGCCTACGGTTTCCTCAGCCTGCTGATGGCGGCCCTCTGGGAGAACTTCGGGGCGCCGACCGCGACGCTGCTGCTCATCCCGCTCGTCGTAACGCGGACGACCTTCGCCAGCTTCATGGACCAGCGCAAGGCCTACGATGCCACCATCGCCGCCTTGATCCAGGCCGTCGAGACCAAGGACCACTACACTCGCGGCCACTCCGAGCGGGTGAGCAGTGGATCCGTCATGATCGCCCGGCAGCTCGGACTGAGGGATGACAAGGTCAAGGCCCTTCGCTATGCCGGCATGCTCCATGACGTAGGCAAGATGGGTGTTCCGACCAGGGTCTTGCAGAAGCAGGGAACGCTCACTGTCCCTGAGGCTGACGCCGTACGGGCGCACCCGGCCCGGGGCCTTGAGATGCTCGGGGACATCGAGTTCCTCCAAGAGGCCCTGAGCGGCATCTATCACCACCACGAGCGGATGGACGGCAAGGGCTACCCGCTGGGCCTCAAGGGGATGGAGATCCCCGAGTTCGCCCGGGTGATCATGGTCGCCGATGCCTTTGACTCGATGACCTCGAACCGGTCCTACCGGCCAGCCATGAGCATCGAGGCCGCGATCGACGAACTGGTCGCGTGCTCGGGTGTGCAGTTCGACCCGACGATGGTGCAGGCGATGGTGGGAGCACTCCACGAGCACGGCTGGCGCGTTCAAGGCGCCGCCGAGTCACGTTTGCCGATCCCTGCGCGCGAGCCCGTCGTGCCCGGCCAGCCGACGAGCGGCAGCGCGATACTCCCGCGCCGGATCATGTCGGCCTACAGCTCCGTCGAATCCGAGTCATGACTCGCAGCTTGCACGGTCGCCCCGTCGGGTGGGCCGGCTTCGGCTTGGCCGCGATCGGGCTTGTGATCACCGTCGCCCGCGGTATTTCGCCCTATCAGCTCGCGGTGGGGATTGTCTTCGGTGGTCTGATCTTCGTCGGGGAGCTGGCTCGGGTGACGCT
This sequence comes from Frankiales bacterium, assembly GCA_033851695.1. Taxonomy (GTDB): domain Bacteria; phylum Actinomycetota; class Actinomycetes; order JAWWOL01; family JAWWOL01; genus JAWWOL01. The sequence goes on along the minus strand of JAWWOL010000520.1, from coordinate 603 downwards.
GCCCGGGGACCGCGAGGTGTCGCCCATCGCACTGGCGGCTGTTCTCGGCTACGCCCTGCTGTTCACGATGGGGACCCAACCCGCCACCCCTCCGGTGCAGCTGGTCACTGCGGTTCAAGGGCTTGCGGTGGGCGCGGCGGCACTGCTTCACCGGCTGGCCGCACGGCCGGCCAACATGGACGTGCTAGGTCGGCAGATTCTGGCTGTGGCGGCCGGCGCGGCCACATTTCACGCCCTGATGGCCAGGGCCGACCTCGGGCCACACCCGGCGACGTCGGGGGCGCTCGTGCCGATCATGGTCGTCGCCGTGCTCGTCGTCGGCATCGTCGACCTGGCGACCGCAGCTTCGGATCGGGCGCTTCACCTCGGCACCCCGGTACGAGCCACAGTTCGTGACGAGATCCAGGCTGTTGCCGGACTCGGTGCCGCTGTGGGCGCGACCGGCATCCTCATCGCCCTCGCCTCGAACCTGATGGGCTGGTGGGCGTTGCCGGTGCTGATCCTGCCGCTGCTGACGACGCAGTTCTCGTTCCGTCGCTACGCCCAGATCCGGTCGACCTACCGGCAGACCATCCGGGCGCTGTCCAAGATCACCGAGGTCGG
>JAWWOL010000518.1:0-9239 GCA_033851695.1 Frankiales bacterium | reverse complement strand
CCGCTCCGGCCGGCTGTTGATCTCGACGGCGACCCCGAACGTCCGGCAGGCCTCGAAGACGATCTCGGCGTCGAACTCGCTCTCGGGCCGCCCCTTGCCGGCCCGACCGATCAGCAGCCGCCCGGTGCAGTGGCCGAGCACGTCGAGCAGCGGGTTGGCGACCGCCGCTACCATCCGCGGCGTCATCTCCTCCGACGGCATCCGGAGCTTGGAGTGCACGCTGCCGACAACCAGGTCGAGCCGCTCGAGCAGCTCCGGGTCCTGGTCCAGCGAGCCGTCCAGCAGGATGTCGCACTCGATCCCGGTCAGGATCCGGAACGGCGCGAGCTCCTCGTTCAGCCGGGCTACGACGTCGAGCTGCTCGAGCAACCGCTCCTTGGTGAGGCCCCGGGCGACGGTCAGCCGGGGCGAGTGGTCGGTCAGGACGACGTAGTCGTGGCCGAGCTCGATCGCGGTCCTGGCCATCTCCTCGATCGTCGCGCCGCCGTCGGACCAGTCGCTGTGCACGTGGCAGTCCCCGCGCAGCGCCGCCCGCAACGCCTCGCCACCGGTGACCAGCGGCGCGTCCGACCCCGGCTCCAGCTTGGCCAGGTAGGCCGGCTCCTCCCCGCGCAGCGACTCCATGATCACCGCAGCCGTGGCCTTGCCGATGCCAGGCAACTCCTGCAGGGTCCCCGCCTGGGCCCTGGCCGCGATCTCCGCCGGGCCACGCTCCTCGACCGTACGGGCGGCCCCGAGAAACGCCTTGGCCCGATACTCCGGCTCACGCCGCCGGTCGAGAAGGAAGACGATCCTGCGCAGGTCCTGGAGCGGGTCACGGCTGTCCACCCGATCTTCCTACCGCAGCCGTGGCAGGCTGTCGCGCGTGGCAGACGCACAGAGCTCCCGTCAGCCCACCGCGCCGGGAGCCGCAACCGTACGGCGGGTGGAACGCGCCACCGGTGCACTGGCCACCCAGACCACCCAGCGGATGGACGAGCGGCTCGAGTGGTTCCGTGACATGCCGGCGGAGCAGCGTTCCTGGGTCACCCTGGTCGCCCAGGCGGGCATCGCCGGCTTCGTCGCCTGGCTGCGCGATCCGGCCAGGGGCACCGAGGTCAGCGGCGAGGTCTTCGGCGCCGCACCCCGTGAGCTGCTGCGCGCGATCACCCTGCACCAGACGGTCGAGCTCGTACGGCTGACCGTCGACGTCGTCGAGTCGGAGGTGCCCGCGCTGGCCGGGCCCGGTGACGAGGCGGCCCTGCGGGAGGCGATCCTGCGCTACTCCCGCGAGGTGGCCTTCGCCGCCGCCGAGATCTACGCCCAGACCGCGGAGGCCCGCGGCGCCTGGGACGCCCGGCTGGAGGCCCTGGTCGTCGACGCCCTGCTCCGCGGCGAGCAGGACCAGTCGCTGGCCTCGCGGGTCGCGGCACTGGGCTGGCGCAGCCACGCATCGGTCTCGGTCCTGGTCGGTACTCCCCGGGGCCGCGACGCACAGACGATCATCGACGCGGTGCATCGCGCGGCCCGGCGCAGCGACAGCGACGTGCTCGCCGGGGTGCACGGCGCCCGGCTGGTCGTGATCATCGGCGGCGCCGCGGACCCGATGCCCGCCGCCCGGGCCATGCTCGGCGAGTTCGGCCCCGGCCCAGTGGTGCTCGGCACCGTGGTCCCCGACCTCGGCCGGGCGGCCGACTCGGCGAGGACCGCGATCTCCGGCCTGCACGCCGCGGTGGTCTGGCCGGACGCGCCCCGACCGGTGTCGTCGGCCCAGCTGCTCCCGGAGCGGGCCCTGGCCGGAGACACCGAGGCCCAGTCCCAGCTGGTGGAGGACATCTACAGAACGCTGCTCGATGCGGGTGGCAGCCTGCTCGAGACACTCGCCACCTACCTCGAGCAGGCCGGTTCCCTGGAGGGCACCGCCCGGCTGCTTTTCGTTCACCCGAACACCGTCCGGTACCGGCTGCGCAAGGTCGTCGACGTCTGCGGTCGCGACGCCACGAACCCCAGGGACGCCTTTGCGCTGCAGCTGGCCCTCGCCTTCGGCCGGCTCGGCGCCGCTGCGACTGCCGACCTGCCTTCCGCCCGCTGAGCCTGCGCGGCCCCGATTTTGGAGGAAACCTCCAAGACCCAGCCGGAAGACTCGTAGGAGCCGACAGCGACTCCCGACCTGCCCCAGGGCAGGCTGGTCACGTGCTCGCGATCCTCGCCCCCGGTCAAGGCGCTCAGACGCCCGGTTTCCTGACGCCCTGGATCGAGGCGGTGCCCGGCTTCGCTGATCGGCTCCGCTGGTGGTCAACGGTCGTCGGCGTCGATCTCGTGTCGGCTGGGACGGTGTGGGACGCCGACCGGATCCGCGACACCGCCGTCGCCCAACCGTTGCTCGTCGCGGCCGGACTGGCGACCGCCGACGCCCTGTTCCGCTCCGACTCGGCCAAGCGGGCCGTCGGGGTCGTGGCCGGGCACAGCGTCGGTGAGCTGACCACGGCCGCCCTCTCCGGTGCGTTGTCCTCCGAGGCGGCCCTTGCCCTGGTCGGGGCGCGGGGCAAGGCGATGGCCGCTGCAGCCGCCCTTGAGCCCACCGGCATGAGCGCCATCCTCGGTGGCGACCCGGCCGAGGTGCTGGCCCACCTCGAGGCGCTGGACCTCACCGCCGCCAACCACAACGGCGCCGGCCAGGTCGTCGCCGCCGGTCGGCCGGAGAACCTCGACAAGCTCAAGGCCGAGCCCCCCGGCGGCGCGCGGGTGATCCCGCTGTCGGTCGCGGGCGCGTTCCACACCTCGTTCATGGCGCCCGCCGCCGAGCACCTCGAGACCTTCATCGGCGGGGTGACCGTACGCGACCCCGACGTCCTGCTGCTCTCCAACGCCGACGGTGCCGTGGTGTCCTCCGGGGCCGACCTGCTGCAGCGGCTGGTCCGCCAGGTGGCCGCCCCTGTCCGCTGGGACCTGTGCCTGAAGACCCTCGACCAGCTCGGCGTCACCGCCGTGATCGAGCTGACTCCCGGCGGCACGCTGTCCGGCCTGGTCAAGCGCACGCTCAAGGGCGTCGAGACCCTGGCCGTCAAGACCCCGGACGACCTCCCGGCGGCCCACGCCCTGATCGTGGCGCACAAGCGGGTCACCCCCGAGGCGGCGCCGGCCTGGCGCCTGGTCGTCTCGCCCGTCGCCGGCCTCTTCGTGCCCGCGGAGACCGCGATCGGCAGCGTGGTCGCCGCGCGTGACACCATTGGCACGGTCGACAGCCGAGGCCGGCAGGAGACCGTCGTCGCCACCCACGGCGGGGTGCTCGTCGAGTGGCTCGCCGAGTCGGGAGACCCGGTCAACCCGGGACAACCGCTCGCCCGGCTCCACCCCACGGAGGCCCCCGCGTGAAGCTCGCCCCCGGCGCCCCCGGCGCCCGCATCCTCGGGGTCGGTGACTACCGGCCGGTCCGGGTGATGCCCAACAGCGAGCTCGAGGCGATGGTCGACACCAACGACCAGTGGATCCGCGAGCGGACCGGCATCGTCAGCCGGCGGATCGCGGCCCCGGACGAGACCGTCGTCGACATGGGCGCAGCGGCCGGCGCCAAGGCGCTCGCCGCGGCCGGGCTGACGCCGGCGGACGTGGACCTGGTGCTGGTCGCGACGAGCTCGCACGCCGACCGGATGCCGGGCGCCGCACCGCTGATCGCCAGCCGGCTCGGCATTCCCTCGCCGGGTGCCCTCGACGTCAACGCCGCCTGCGCCGGTTTCCCGTACGCCGTCGCGCAGGCCTCGGACGCCATCCGGTCCGGCAACGCCCGCCGGGTGCTCGTGATCGGGGCCGAGAAGATGTCGGCGCTGGTCGACTGGACCGACCGCGGCACCTGCATCCTGTTCGCCGACGGTGCCGGTGCTGTGGTCGTGGGGCCCTCCGACGAGCCGGGTATCGGCCCCGTCGTGTGGGGCAGCGACGGCGAGCGGGGCGACCTGATCACCTGCCTGGGCACCGACCCGTTCCTGCGGATGGCCGGCCCGGCCGTGTTCCGGTGGGCCACCACGTCGCTGGCACCGGTGGTGCGCGAGGCCTGCGCCAGAGCGGGCGTCGAGGTGGCCGACCTCAAGGTCATCGTCTTCCATCAGGCCAACGCCCGGATCATCGACGCGGTGGTCCGCGCCCTCGGGCTCGCCGAGGACGTCGTGGTCGCCCGCGACGTCGTCGAGTCGGGCAACACCTCGGCGGCGTCGATCCCGATGGCGCTGGCCAGGGTGCTCGAGTCGGGCGAGGTCGAGAGCGGCTCGCTGGCCCTGCTGCTCGGTTTCGGCTCCGGTCTCAACTACGCCGGCCAGGTCGTGGCTCTCCCGTGACCCGGCCCTGATTGGTTCTCCGTTCGACCAACGTTCAGACTGACCGCTACACAGGTACGGCGGACCCGCCGTACCCCACAGGCCGGAACCTCGGCCGAGCACAAGGAGGAACCCGCATGACCGAGACCGAGGTCCTCGCCGGCCTGGCCGACATCGTGAACGAGGTCACCGGTATCCCGGCGTCCGACGTACAGATGGACAAGAGCTTCACCGACGACCTGGACGTCGACTCGCTGTCCATGGTCGAGGTGGTGGTGGCCGCCGAGGAGAAGTTCGGCGTCCGCATCCCCGACGAGAGCGTCAAGGACCTGCGCACCGTCGGTGACGCGGTCACCTACATCGTCAAGGCTGGTGTCTCTGCATGACCCCCGCGAACCAGGTCACCGTCGTCGTCACCGGACTCGGCGCGACCACGCCCGTGGGCGGGGATGTCGCGTCGACCTGGGAGGGGCTGCTCGCCGGCCGGTCCGGCGTCACGCTCCTCGAACCCGACTGGTCCGAGCTACCGGTGCGGCTCGCCGCACCGGTAGCCGTGGACCCGTCGGAGGTCCTCGACCGGGTCGAGGCCCGCACGCTCGACCGGATCCAGCAGCTCGCCCTGATCGCCGCCCGTGAGGCGTGGGCCGACGCGGGCTCCCCCGAGGTCGACCCGGACCGGCTGGCCGTGGTCTGCGCCTCCGGCATCGGCGGCGTCACGACGATCTACGGTCAGTACGACGTGCTGCGCGAGAAGGGCGCCCGCCGGGTCAGCCCGCACACGATCCAGATGCTGATGCCCAACGGCGCAGCGGCCACGGTCTCGCTCAAGCTCGGCGCCCGCGCCGGCGCGCACACCCCGGTCAGCGCCTGCGCGTCCGGCACCGAGGCACTGTCCTGGGCGGTCGACCTGATCCGCCTCGGCCGCGCCGACGTCGTGATCGCCGGCGGAGCAGAGGCGTGCATCCACCCGCTGCCGATGTCGGCGTTCGCCTCGATGAAGGCGCTGTCCACCCGCGAGGACGACCCCCAGGCCGCGAGCCGCCCGTACGACACCGGCCGGGACGGCTTCATCCTCGGCGAGGGCGCCGGGCTGCTGATCCTCGAGTCCGAGGAGCACGCGCTGGCCCGGGGCGCCCACATCTATGCCGAGATCGCCGGCGTCGGGGTCACCTCCGACGCCTACCACATGGCGGCGCCGGACCCGTCCGGCCAGGGTGCCGCCCGTGCGATGAAGATCGCGATGGCTGAGGCCGGCGTCGAGCCGTCGGACATCGTGCACATCAACGCCCACGCCACCTCGACCCCTGCCGGTGACATCGCCGAGGCGGGGGCGATCGTCGCGGTTCTGGGCGACGCCACCGCCGGCGCAGCTGTCACCGCCACCAAGTCGATGACCGGCCACATGCTCGGGGCGGCCGGCGCCGTCGAGGCGATCGCCACGGTGCTCGCCATCCGGGACGGCATCGCGCCGGCGATCCGCAACCTGGACAACCCCGACCCCGAGATCACGCTGGACCTGATCCGGCACGACAACCGCAAGATCGACTTCGCCGGCAAGGCTGCGCTGTCCAACAGCTTCGGCTTCGGGGGCGCCAACGCCGCGGTCGTCATCCGCCCCTACCCGTCCGGAAGGACCTCAGCGTGACCTTGGTCGGAGCCACGAGCGGCACAGCCGACAGCCTGGTGGTCGAGCGCAAGCCGGACGGGCGCTCACCCCGTACGAGGCTCGAACGGTTCGTCGACGAGGGCAGCTTCGAGCCGATCACCCCCGAGACGGACGCCAGCGGCGTGCTCGCCGGGGTGGGCCGGGTCGGCGGCTCGCCGGTCGTGGTGTTCGCCAGCGATGCGACCGTCCAGGGCGGCGCGATGGGCACGGCCGGCTGCCGGCACATCGTCGAGGCCTACGACGTGGCCATGCGCGACCGCTCGCCGATCATCGGTTTCTGGCACTCCGGCGGAGCCCGGCTGCGTGAGGGCGTCGAGTCCCTCGACGCCGTCGGCCGGGTCTTCACGGCGATGACCGTGGCCTCCGGGCGGGTGCCCCAGCTCTCCGTCGTGCTCGGCCCGGCGGCCGGTGGCGCAGCCTATGGCCCCGCGCTGACCGACATCGTGATCCTCGCGCCCAACGGCCGGGTCTTCGTGACCGGCCCGGACGTCGTGCGCAGCGTTACCGGCGAGGACGTCGACATGGCCCGCCTGGGCGGCCCCGAGGTGCACGGCCGCCGGTCCGGTGTCGTGCACGTGGTCGCCGAGACCGAGGACGCCGCGTACGAGAAGACCCGCGAGCTCACCGAGCTGCTGGCCAACCAGGGCCGGTTCAGCCCGGATCCGGTGCCCGAGTTCGACCTGAGCTCGGTGCTGCCCGAGAACCTCAAGCGGGCCTACGACGTCCACCCGATCGTCGACGGCCTGCTCGACGGGCCCGGGGTCGAGCTGCACGCCAAGTGGGCGCCGAACATCACCACGACCCTCGGCCGGATGTCCGGCCGCACCGTGGGCGTCATCGCCAACAACCCGATGCGGCTCGGTGGCTGCCTCGACTCCACCAGCGCCGAGAAGGCCGCCCGCTTCGTCCGGATGTGCGACGCCTTCGGCGTGCCGCTGGTCGTCATCGTCGACGTCCCCGGCTACCTGCCCGGAGTCGGCCAGGAGTGGGAAGGCGTCGTGCGCCGCGGCGCCAAGCTGCTGCACGCCTTCGCGGAGGCCACGGTCCCCCGGGTCACGTTGATCACCCGCAAGGCGTACGGCGGCGCCTACATCGCGATGAACTGCCGGGCGCTCGGAGCGACGGCGGTGTTCGCCCTGCCGGCGGCAGAGGTCGCCGTGATGGGCGCCGTCGCGGCCGTACGGATCCTGCACCGCAAACGGCTGGCCGAGGTGCCCGAGGAGCAGCGGCCCGAGGTGGAGGCCCAGCTGGCCGAGGAGCACGAGGTCATCTCGGGCGGGCTCGAGCGGGCCGTGACCCTCGGCGTGGTCGACAAGATCGTCGAACCGGCGGCGGTCCGCAGTGAGATCGTGGCCGCACTTGCGGGGGCTGCCGTGACCCGGGGACACCACGGCAACATTCCGCTATAGCGAAAAACGCCCACAAAGCTCGGCAATCTGTCACGATCTGTCCATGACACGGGGATCGGGGCCCCGGGGACTGTCAGCGATGCCGGAGCCGGATCCGGGTCTGCTCGACATCGCGGACACGCTCGCCGCAGCCACCACGGACTACAACGCGCTCCTCCGCATCGCGGCGAAGGCCGTCACCGCCTCGCTCGGCGACGCCGCCGTCCTCTGGGTGCTCGACGAGGAGGGCATGGTCCGGCCGGCCGCATTCCACCACGACGACCCCGAGGCCAGGGCCTTCATGCACGGGGTGGTCGGTGGCCATCCGCACCCTCCGGCGCCCGGCGGGTTGCTCGAGGCGGCGCTGCACTCGGAGTCCCCCATCCTGCTGGCCAGTGCCTCGTTCGAAGCGCTCGGCTCCCGGATCGACGCGGCCTACCGGCCGTACTACGCGCGGTTCGGCCTCTCCAGCCTGCTGATGGTCCCGCTGCGGGCCCGGGACCGCGCCGTCGGCATCTTGGGCGTCTGCCGGGACGAGGGCCGGCCCCCGTACGACGAGGACGACGTGCTCTTCGCCCACCGGGTCGGCGCGCAGATCGCCCTGGCCGTGGACAACGCCCAGCTGCTGACCGCGTCGCGCGACGAGGTGCGCCGGCGGCGGGCGGTCGAGGTGAAGCTGCTCGACATGGTCTCGACCGACCAGCTGACCGGGCTGGGCAACCGGCACCTGTTGCTCCAGGACCTGCGCGCCCGGCTCGGCGCAGGCGACCGCACGGCGCTGCTGCTGCTCGACCTCGACGGCTTCAAGGACGTCAACGAGGCGCTCGGCCACGAGGTCGGTGACCGGGTGCTGCAGGCGGTCGGGCGGCGACTGCTGGCGGCCAGCGCCACCTGCGGAGCGGTCCCGACCCGGCTCGGCGGCGACGAGTTCGCCATCGTCTGCGACGGCCACGTGCCCGACGACGTCTGGAAGCTGGCAGAGGACGTCGCCTCGGCCCTTGATCCGGGACTCGTGATCGAGGGCGTGGCGATCCGGGTGACCGCCAGCATCGGTATCGCGTTCGCCCCTGAGCACGGCCGGGACCCGGTCACGCTGCTCCGCGCTGCGGACCTGGCAATGTACCGCGCGAAGCGGCTCGGCCTCGGGGTCCCGGCGGTCTACACCGACACGATGGGCGAGGATCAGGTCAAGCACTGGACCACGCTGACCGAGCTCCGCCACGCCCTCGAGTCCGACCAGCTGGTGCTGCACTACCAGCCGCTGCTCGACCTACGCGACGGCAAGGTCAGGGCAGTCGAGGCGCTAGCCCGCTGGCAGCACCCCGTACGCGGCCTGATCGCCGCCGAGCGGTTCATGCCGATCGCCGAGCAGGCAGGCTTGGCCGCGCGGATCTCCGTCTGGGCGCTCGAGCAGGCTGCCGGGCAGCTGACCCGCTGGCGTAGGGCCGGGCACGTCCTGCAGGCGGCCGTCAACGTCCCGGCCCAGCTCGTCGAACGGCCGGGGTTCACCCAGCAGGCGCTGTCCGTGCTCGACCGGCACGAGCTGCCCCCGGCCGCCCTGCAGCTGGAGATCACCGAGTCGGCGCTGTTCCGGGAGCCCGCCGTGGCGGCGCTCAGCCGCTGCCAGCAGGCCGGCATCTCGGTGGCCATCGACGACTTCGGGACGGGCTACTCCTCGCTCGCCTACCTCAAATCGCTGCCCGCCGACACCCTCAAGCTCGACCGCGGCTTCGTGCTCGACATCGACACGGACCCGCGGGACGCCGACATCGCCTCCCTGGTGGTCGATGTCGCCCATCGATTTGGCATGGCCGTGACCGCGGAGGGCGTCGAGACACCGGGCGCGCTCGCTCTGCTGTCGTCGATCGGCGTCGACATCGCCCAGGGCTACCACGT